>NZ_JAUSPP010000028.1:0-141495 GCF_030656585.1 Rhodonellum sp. | reverse complement strand
ATAATTAAAAATAAAATATTTTCTTCTTGAATCCGGCAACTTACCAATTGTAAACGAAACAATCTTATGTTTTTAGCTTTTGATCCCCTCTTTTGGGAATGCAAAGATGCAACTCTTTTCTTAAATCACAATTCACACATTGAAAATAATCTAAAAAAAAGCCAAACTACCCTGATTATCAACCGCAAAAAACGAATGGGGTTACCAAATCCGCAATTCAATACTTGAAACTTGGCAGTACCGACCGGGATTTACCTGCAGGATCGGCAAAATTGAAAGAATACCTCATGGAAATTTCATGTGCCCCTCCTGAATTCCTCCATCCCAACTTGGATAGGGTGTAATCATAACTATAGCCCATATCCAACCCATTCGGAAGGGAAAAGCCCAGCACCGCTATCAAGGCCTCGTTATTGGGCAGCATATTCTTTGTGGGAATGCCTCTGTACCACAACCCTAATATAAGCGGCTCGAAATACAACTCCGTTCCAAAATCCAATTGGTTGAAAATTCCCTGTTGCTTGTAATTAAAAGCGACAGAAAATGTCCGCTCCTGACGGAAATTATTGAAATAATCATTGATAAAGCCGGACGGGAGCTTAAATTGAACCCCTCCATGCAATGAATATTTAATGGGAAGCCTATTGAGATCATTTCCGAGATAGGAAATATTGGGTTGGGTAAGATGATGGGCAGAAGCTCCCAACCAGAACCTGTCTTGATAATATAACAATCCGGCATTGAAGTCTGCAAACCGTTTGTTACCATCCTCAGGAGCCCAGGTTCCATTCCCCCCATCGATCGTGCCCCTATCGATATCCAACTGACTACTAAAAACAACTTCTTCAAAATTTGCCGATCTGGAAACAAAGCTCCCCTGTGTGCCAAAATGGAGATATCTGGATTGCCCCAAGCGAAGCCTATAGGAATACAACAATCCAACCTCCATACTTTGAAGATTTGAAAGGCTTTCCCTACTTCCGTTCACCACAATTCCAACTCCACTGTTTTTCCCAGCAATAAAATGATCTAGATACGCAGAATAGGAAATGAAGGACCTGTCGAGACCCGGCCATTGGTTTCTGAAATTCACCCCTACCCTAGTCAATTCGGAACTCCCAGCAAAGGCGGGATTCAAATACAAAGGAGAAGCATAGAACTGGGAAAACTGGAGATCCTGGGAAAAACAGGGAAATCCAATAACCACAAGGCAAATAATCAAAATCCTTTTCCGAACCATTATCTTATCAAAGTGAATTTTCCGCTTTCCGTAATCTTCTCCCCATCGATGGATTCAAGGTTTACGCGGTAAACATAGTTTCCCACCGGTGCCAATTCTCCATTCTTACGCCCATCCCATCCAAGGGAATTCAAGTCTTCGGATTTGAAAATCAATTCTCCCCAAAGATTGAATACCAACAATTCCATTTTGACAATGCCTTTGGTCTTTGGACGAAAAAATTGGTTTTCCATGCTTGCAGGGGTAAAACCGGTTGGGAACATGATTCTATATGATTTGGTAATAGGCAAGTCCAATTCAAAAACATCTTCACAACCAAATGCATTGGTAATCGTCAGGGACACTTGAAAAACTCCTTTTTTACCATATACATGAACCGGGGAAGGTTCCGTGCTGGCATTTCCATCACCAAAATCCCACAACCATTGAACGGGGTCACCGATTGATTGCGAATTGAACCGAATGGGATCATCCATAAAAATCCCCCCACCCGCATCATCCTTGATTCCCAAACCCTCAATTTCATAGTCAAATGTGGTGACCAATTTCTCTTTCAGCAAAATAACCTCAAAATCAATAGGTGCTGACCAGCAGGAAAGATCCTTGTTTTTGATCCGCAGAGAATAGGTCCCCGAAAGTAGAATTTGACCCATTTCTTCATTGATCAGTTTTTCTCCTTCCTGTGTTTCCAATTCATAGTCAAACAATTCATCATTGTATCCTTCTATTCCACTCCTTATATCCAATGGTATTCCGGGCACACAACCTACCATGGGATCCATCAGGGAAAGAGGAGGCAGGGGTGGATTGATCAATTTCATTATTCCCGAATCTGTAGGGCAGCCTTTTGAATTATAAGCAATCACCTGATAATTGCCAGCAACATCAATCGCGAGCAAAGCAGCGTCCGAACCCGAAATCAATTCATCATCCTTGAACCATTCGTATTTCACATAGGCTTCATTGCCCACAGCCAACAATTCCAAAACCTCGCTTTCGCAAAACCTGACCTCTGAAACCCCTTCCGGAAAACCCTTCACCTGAATCCGCACCGGTTCTGGGGATTCCTGAATCAAGAGCTTGATGGAATTGCCCGCAGAAGTTTTTCCATAACTATCGGTAATGGTATAATAAACGATGACTTCCTCGTCCCTGAACCCAAAATTTGGAAAAAACGTGAATTTACCTCCCTCATCAGATGCCCTGAAGGTTCCCTGAGGCAAAACCAATTCCCTATTCTCTTGTTTGCATTTCCCCTGCGAACAGAAATCTTCTTCTTCAGAGATGATGTCCTCCAAGGATGCAAAAAGCTGGAGACACCCGATTGTTGAATTTTCATTGGGTAAATTCACATCCGACGATTTTATTTCATACGTGTTTTCCTGTCCTTCACAAGATGCCTTGTCTGCAATATTTTCCCCAATGGGATTTAAGAGATTTTCATCGTTGGCCACTTGAACGACTATGTTCCTGATTTCATGGAAATTTGTCATGCCGCCTGTAGAGGCGGAAAAACCAATTTTAAGATCTTTGGGTGCATCAAACAAATAGGGTACGTTTTCAAAAATGGTCATCATCCTGGGAGTATCCGGAGAAGTAGTCACTTCCATTTGAACTGTCAAAAAAAATCCTGGACCATTCGGATTGGGATCAAGACTCATGATCACCTTCCTATACCCGGGGACATTTGGATCCGTCACTCTCGTGGTGCCTATTCCACCCGAACTCAACTCAAACAATTCACCAGCCCCAAATCCAAACGGGCCAACACTATTGGTTTTCTTCCCATTTATAAATGCATAGCCCGATGAACCACTTCCGGGACCTCTGATCACAACACTGTTGGGATGAAGCAAACCAGAACCACCCGGAAATCCTCCATTTTTATTTTCGGATGAATTGCCATAATTCCCAAAACTATCAAACCCGACTCCCAGGTAGGCCCTTGTCAATCCGGCATCTTGGTTCCTTTGTGCATATCCCAAGGAACCACCAAATCCACCAGGTGCAAAATTCGGCGTATTTGCATCAAATAAAAATACCGTGAGCCCATCTGCTCCAGAACCACCATAACTAAAGTACTCAAAGGAAGTTTTGATTCCGAAGACAGATGAAAAAGGGATGTCTATATAGACGAATCCATTTTGGTCGATCTGATTGTTTGTCAATCTCAAAACCCCTGAGGTGAGGCTTGCATCTCCCCCAAAAACAGTTGTGGACTGGGCCGAATTGTCCTGGAAGGATTCACAATAGGGAAATCCTATTTGGGCCTTGGTCTGGGACAGAAAGCATGAAAATAAAAGCGTGAACAATAAAAAAAACCTGCTTTTGACTCTCGGAAATAACATTTAGGTCTATCGTAAAATAGTTTTGGGATGAAAATAAAACATCCCAAAGTAACCAAATTCCCTAAAAATAAAAAAAGGCCCCAATTCAACTCAATTGGGGCCTTTAAAGGAGATATAATTTATCTTAAAATCGTTTGCTTTCTATCAGGTCCGACGGAAACCATTTTGATGGGCACGCCGAGTTCTGCCTCTAGGAAGAAAACATAATCCTTCAGTTCTTTCGGGAATTCCTCAAAAGTAGTCGCATTGGCAAGGGAAGTGTACCATCCTTTTACAGTGGTATAGATAGGCGTGACGTCCTGCTCGTTCAGTTCGTAAGTCAATTTATCAACTCTAGTCCCATCAGCCAATTCATAATGGGTACAAATTTTAATCTCCTCAAAAATGTTGAGCACATCGCCCTTCATCATAAAGAGTTGGGTGACCCCGTTGATCATGATGGAATAGCGAAGCGCAGGCAAATCTATCCAACCACATCTTCTTGGCCTTCCAGTGGTGGAGCCAAATTCATTTCCTTCCTTGCGCATGGCTTCTCCATCCGCATCGAAAAGTTCCGTTGGGAACGGACCGCTGCCTACGCGGGTACAATATGCTTTGAAAATCCCGTAGACTTCACCAATTCGGGAAGGGGCTACTCCAAGTCCGGTGCAAGCACCTGCTGCCATGGTAGAACTGCTGGTCACGAATGGATAACTCCCGAAATCCACATCCAACAAAGATCCTTGGGCACCTTCGGCAAGCACTTTTTTTCCACTGGAAAGAAATTCATTGACGACGTATTCGCTATCGATAAGATTCAGTTTTTTGAAAAACTCAATCGCATCAAAAAACGTGGTTTCCAATTCCGGAAGTTGGCTGATGTCAAAATCATAAAATGAAAGCGTGGTTTTGTGCTTTGCGACCAAGGCATCGTATTTGGCCCTGAAATCACCGGAAAGGATATCTCCAACCCGCAAAGCTACCCTTCCGATTTTGTCTTGGTAAGTCGGACCTATCCCTTTCAATGTGGAACCTATTTTTTTATCTCCTTTGGACTTTTCGTATGCCGCGTCCAGAAGTTTATGGGTAGGAATAATAATGGTAGCTTTCTTGGATACGAAAAGATTTTCCTGAAAAACGATATTGAATTTATCAAGTCCTTCGATCTCCTTTTTCAGGACCACGGGATCCAGCACCACACCATTTCCGATGATATTGATCAACTTTTGTCTGAAAATACCTGAGGGTATCTGATGCAGTACATGCTTGATCCCATCAAATTCCAATGTGTGTCCAGCATTTGGACCTCCCTGAAACCTTGCGACTACGTCATATTTTGGGGCAAGTACATCCACAACCTTGCCTTTACCTTCATCACCCCATTGCAGTCCTAAAAGAATATCCATTTTCATTTCCTATAAAATAAACTTGTTCATTAATGCCTTTTTGAGGCGTAAAAGTTGGAAGAAGGTTAATTAATTGCAAGGAAAACAGGGGATTTATTATTCCAATTGCCTATGGCTTGCCCAAAGCGATGCTTTTCCGGTTAAAATGCAATCAAAAATCAATTTTCTGGAATAGTAATAAATCCTGTTTTAATTACTTGTTTCTTTACCTTAAAAAATAGCCTTTCTTTCATCCTAAAATTAGAAAGTGCTTAAGTCTGGCTCAATGTCTGTCAGATTACCCTCTCCCACTTTATCCAATTGAATGTAAAACATCTCTAAATATCAAATGGTGTGATTTATACTTCGCCAATTAAAAGTTTCATATAGATCTGCAGAAAGTGCTTGATTAAGGCAACCTTTCCAAAGCCCCGACACTTAAACAAAATCCTACTCAACCAGCGCCCCTGTGACTTCCCAACTTATACTAGGTCATCCTTGATCCAGCACGCCATTTATTGAGACAACGGTAATATTTCTTTTGCTTAAGTGTATGGATTATGAAATCAGAGTAGCCCTAACTTCTCCCATTGAGTCGAATACAGTGAAAATATTGTTCAATTTGGTGATGATGAGCAGTTTTTTAACATGTTCTGAAGGCGAGACGAGAAAAACTTCCCCTCCTGCATTTCGCATTTTTGTAAGCATCGTGATCAGCACACCGATTCCACTTGAACTGATGTACCTTACTTCACTTAGGTCGACGACAAAATTCATAATCTTCTCATTGACTGCATCGGAAACCAGTTCCACCAATTTCGGTCCTATCTCGTCCCCGATCAAGTCGCCCTGAAGATGTAAGTAATAGGTTTTATCCTCCTTTTCAATTTGATACGCTAGCTTCATATATCTTTTCTGTTTTCACAAATTTCTTTAATACAATTACCATAAAGTATAAGGGAGTGGTGAATGACCTTGAATTCAAGGATTTCTCCGACTGTATTTTGAATGTTTTGAATCCTGGGATCGCAAAACTCCATCACTTGGTGGCAAGTGGTGCAAATCAGGTGATCATGTTGCTTGTATCCGTAGGATTTCTCGTATTGGGCAAGATTTTTTCCAAACTGATGCTTGGTGACAAGATCACACTCCACCAGAAGATCAAGGGTATTGTACACGGTCGCACGGCTTACGCGGTAATTCTTGTTCTTCATGCTGATGTAAAGCGATTCGACATCAAAATGCCCCCCTCTGCCATAAATCTCCTCCAAGATGGCATATCTTTCAGGTGTTTTTCGGAGTTTTTTGTTCTCGAGATAAGCTGTAAAAATGATTATTACCTCTTCAAACAAGGTTTCGTTTAAGGCCATGTATTGTTGTTTTTCCAAATATAACTGTTCCCAATGGAAATTGATTCATCCCTTTCTGCATGGAAATCTGTTCACTGTTAAGGAGTGGGGATTAAAGATTCACTCATCGGTTTTGCTATTTATACTGATTTTAATCAAATCTTGTTATTTTTATTATCCCTTCCACTTTCGATAGATTCTGCATCAAATCCTCAAGATGCTGGGTACTATGGACATACAATTTTATCGTTCCCTCAAAAATCCCACTGTCCGAATCCACCGTGATCGAGCGCATGTTCACTTTCAATTCATTTGAGATCACTTTGGTCACATCATTGATCAAGCCTACCCTGTCCGTACCGATAATTCTCAATCCGGCCAAAAACGCTATTTTTTGCTGGCTGGTCCAGCGGGCTTTGATTACCCGATTGCCGTGGTTGGACAGCAATTCCAGCGCATTGGGACAGGAGGTACGATGGATTTTGATGCCTTCATTGATGGTGACAAAACCAAAAACATCATCTCCGGGAATCGGGTTGCAACATTTGGCAAGGACATAATCGACCACATCCATGTCTTCACCAATCAGCAACTGCTCATGATCAGAACCTTTTAGGTTTTTGATTTCCTTGGTAAAGCTTGATTCGTCCCTCATTTTTTCTAAGGAGGGCTTACTTTTCTGTTTCTTTATTTCTTTGAATTCCTTAAAACTTTTGATGGAAGTGGGCTCGATAATACCCTTACCCACCTTATGGTAAAATTCATTCGCTGTTTTGGTTTCAAAATAAGCCCTCAATTGTTCGATGACTTCGGAAGTGACTTCCATCTTCATCTGTTTCAATTTTCTTTGGACAATTTCTTTCCCATCCAAGATTGAGGATTTTTTTTCTTCTCGTAGGGCCTCCTTGATTTTCGCTTTGGCCCTGGAAGTGATCACATAGCCCAGCCAATCTTCGGCAGGTTTTCGCTTGTTGGAAGTTAAAATCTCAACCTGATCACCGTTTTTCAGTTTGTGGTTAATGGGAACCAGCTTTTGGTTCACTTTTGCGCCAATGCACTTGGTCCCGACTTCGGTATGGATTTCGAAGGCAAAGTCCAAGGCGGTCGCTCCAAAGGGAAGGACTTTCAGATCCCCTTTTGGTGTAAAAATAAAAACCTCATCATGGAAAAGGTTCCCCCTAAAGTCATCCATGAATTCAATCGCAGAGCCATTGTTTGACTCCAAAAGGCTTCTTACTTGGGTAATCCATGAATCAAGTCCCCTATTGTGTTTGCCTGTGACGGAATCCCTTTCTTTATATTTCCAGTGGGCAGCGTAGCCCCTTTCTGCAATTTCATCCATCCTTTCGGTTCGCACTTGAACTTCCACCCATTGGCCACTGCTGCTCATCACGGTACAATGCAAGGATTCATATCCATTTGCCCTTGGCGTACTGACCCAATCCCTCAACCGATCAGGGTTTGGTCTATAAAAATCGGTGACAATGGAATACACCTGCCAACAATCCGCTTTTTCGTTTTCAAGCTTGCTGTCAATGATGATCCTGACGGCAAAAAGATCATAAACCTCCTCAAAGGGAATGTTTTGTTTCTTCATCTTGGTGTAGATGGAGAAAACCGATTTTGGTCTGCCTTTTATGGTGAATTTAAAATCCTGGCTTTCCAATTCCTCTTCGATGGGAGCAATAAAGCTTTTGATGAATTTGTTCCTGGAAATCCGCGTCTCATTGATTTTATTGATAATAAACTGATAGGTTTCCGTATCTGTATATTTCAGGTACAAGTCTTCTAGCTCTGATTTTATGGCATAAAGGCCCAATCTGTGGGCCAACGGCGCATATAAATACATGGTTTCGGAGGCGATCTTCAGCTGTTTGTGCCTTGGCATACTGTCCAAGGTCCGCATGTTGTTCAGCCTGTCGGCCAACTTGATCAAAATCACACGGACATCATCCGAAAGGGTAAGCAACATTTTTCGGAAATTCTCTGCCTGCTGGGAAGATCCATAATCAAAAACCCCAGAGATCTTGGTCAGGCCATCAATGATCTGCATCACCTTGGGCCCAAACTCACGCTCGATGTCTTCAAGTTCCCAATCCGTATCTTCAACCACGTCATGCAAAAGCGCCGAAACAATACTGGTAGTCCCCAGACCAATCTCCTCTACACAAATCAGCGCCACTTCCAAGGGATGATAGATATAAGGCTCTCCAGACTTCCTCCTCATTTCCTTGTGGGCATCATTGGAGGCATTGAAGGCCTTTTTGATGATTTTGGCGTCACCGGATTTGAGGACTGGCTTTGCCATCTTCAACAGCCTTCTGTAACGTTTCAAAATCTCTTTCCTCTCTTCTTCCAAATCTACTTGTATCATATACTCTAATGTAAAACAATTCCAAAACTAATATAACGGAGGCCGATAAATTTATTTTTCTTTTATTTTAAGAATTATTCTTGCTGAAATTTGAAATCATGGAATTCATTCTTACATTTGCATCCACGTTACACAAGCGGATGTGGCGAAATTGGTAGACGCACTAGACTTAGGATCTAGCGCCGTAAGGCATGGGGGTTCGAGTCCCTCTATCCGCACATTAAAAGACCCTCAATCACGATTCCGATTCAGATCGAAGCCGAAAGGCAAGACGAATTGAGACTAGAGATTGAGGGTTTTTAGTTCAATACACATTAAATCATACCACCTTGGAAATCACACTAGACAAGCAATCAGCAAATCAGGCTTCAGTTAAAATTAAGCTAAATGAGGCAGATTATCAACCACAAGTTGACGCTAAAGTTAAAGACTACGCCAGAAAAGCCAGCATCAAAGGTTTCAGGCCTGGTAAAGCGCCTATTTCCATGGTGCAAAAACTTTATGGTACTTCGGTTTTGGTGGATGAAATCAACGACATCCTTACCAAATCCCTGAACGAATTCATCAAAGCTCAAGATTTCAAAATCTTAGGCGATCCTTTGCCTCTAATAGAAGAAGCAGAACAAATCGACTGGAAAAGCCAGAAAGACTTTGAGTTCAAATATAAAATCGGTTTTGTAGAAGATATCAAAATCAGTTTGGACAAAAAAATACATGCCACTGCCTATACTGTGGAGATGGATGACAAAGTTGTTCAGGATGCCATTGAAAACATGAGCCGTCAATACGGTAAAATGACCAATCCAGAGATCAGCCAGGAGAATGATTTCATTTACGGCGATCTGAAAGCTGTGGATGGATCTTTTGAAAAAACCCTTTCCCTTCCCCTTTCCAAAATTGACAGCAAGTCATTAGGCGATTTCATCGGTGTCCAAAAAGGGGCTGTAATCGAATTTGAGCCAGCAAAAGCCATCAAGGAAGAATTATCCAGTACACTGGACATTACGGAAGAGGAAGTTGAGCAAATCACCGGGAAATTCACGTTTGCCGTTCAGAACATCAACCGAACTGAAAATGCTGAACTCAATCAAGAATTGTTCGACAAGGTCTTTGGACCGGACGTAATAGATTCTGAAACTGCTTTCAGGGAAAAAATAAAAAGCGTTCTTTTTGACAATTACAACAAGGAAACAAAGGTATTCAACGACGAAAAAATCAAAGAAGCTTTGGTTGCTAGTACTTCAGTTGAACTTCCTGACACCTTCTTAAAGGAATGGTTACTCAAAGCCAACGAAGGCAAGGTTACCGAAGAGCAAGTCGAAGAAGAATTTCCGATTTACGCAAAACAATTGACATGGTCCTTGATCTCCAATCAGATTGCCAAAGACAATGAGATCAAAGCGGAACATGAGGATGTGATCGAAAAAACGAAGGAAATGATCAGGCAACAATTCTCTGCATCAGGACTTGGAGCACAAATGGAAGACAGCATGGATATGTTTGTCAACAATTACCTTCAAGGCAACGAAGGCCAGAACTACATGCAATTGATGACTTCGGTCCAAAACGATAAGGTTTTGGATTTCGCTAGAGAAAAGATAGACTTAACTGAAGAAGTTGTCTCCATTGACAAGTTCAAAGAACTTTTGGAAAACTAATTTCCAAATAAAATCGTTAACAAAAAGTCCTTCATTTAGGACTTTTTTTATTTTTGCAAACGACAAAAGAAAACAAGATGATCAACAGAGACGAATTCAGAAAATACGCAGTTCACCATCAAGGCATCAGCGGAAACGCGTTTGACCAATATGAAACCCACATCAATGGAATGACCCGATCGGTAATCGAGGAAAGACCAACGAATTTCAGGGAAATCGATGTGTTTTCCAGATTGATCATGGACCGTATCATTTTCTTGGGAACCCAAGTGGACGATTTTATAGCCAATATCATCACCGCTCAATTGTTGTTTTTGGAGTCTACGGATTCAAAAAAAGATGTATTGCTTTATGTCAACAGCCCAGGTGGTTCAGTTACTGCTGGACTGGGGATTTATGACACCATGCAATATATCAACCCTGAAGTAGCAACGATCTGTACAGGTATTGCAGCTTCGATGGGTGCGGTTTTGTTGGCTGGTGGTGCCAAGGACAAGAGATCGGCATTAAAGCACTCCAGGGTGATGATCCATCAGCCCTCAGGCGGCATGCAAGGCCAATCCAAGGATATGGAAATTTCCTTGAAACTTATCCTTTCCATGAAACAGGAATTGTACGATATACTCGCAACCCACACAGGCAAAACCTATGAGGAGATAGAGCGGGATTCAGATAGAGATTATTGGATGAAAGCTCCAGAAGCCAAGGAATATGGCTTGATAGATGAAGTATTGATCAAAAAAATATAAATAATGGCGCAAGTAACCTGCTCCTTCTGTGGCAGAAACAAGAAAGACGTAGATCTTATGGTTTCTGGAATCTCCGCGCACATCTGCAATGTCTGTATCGACCAGGCCTACCAGATTTTGGGCGAAGAGGAAAAGACCAAAAAACCAACCAAAAACTCCAAATTCAAGCTCAAAAAGCCCAAGGAACTGACAGAATACCTGAATCAGTATGTTATTGGGCAGTTTGAGGCCAAAAAAGTCCTGACTGTAGCGGTATACAACCATTATAAAAGATTGGGACAGAAGCAAAACGACGAGGAGGAAATCAAAATTGAAAAATCCAATATCATCATGGTTGGAGAAACTGGGACTGGAAAAACCTACTTGGCAAAAACTTTGGCCAGAACCCTTGAGGTGCCCTTCTGCATCGCTGATGCCACTGTCCTGACTGAAGCGGGTTATGTTGGTGAAGATGTGGAAAGCATTCTGACTAGACTTCTTCAAGCGGCTGACTACAATGTGGAAGCTGCCGAAAAAGGCATCGTTTATATCGATGAGATCGACAAGATTGCCAGGAAATCAGACAACCCATCGATCACTCGAGATGTAAGCGGTGAAGGTGTTCAACAAGCGTTGTTAAAGCTTTTGGAAGGAACCGTTGTCAATGTACCACCTCAAGGAGGCAGAAAGCATCCCGATCAAAAAATGATTGCCGTCAATACGGAAAACATCCTGTTTATCTGTGGCGGTGCATTTGATGGAATCACCAGACATATTGCCAAGAGGCTAAACACCCAACCCCTCGGCTTCAACAAACCCACGGAACAGAAAACAGTAGACAAAGAAAATCTTCTGCAATATGTGACTGCACAGGATTTGAAAGGCTTTGGTTTGATTCCCGAATTGATAGGGCGTCTTCCGGTCGTGACACACCTAGACCCATTGGATAGGGCGACACTAAAAAGCATCCTTACAGAGCCTAAAAATGCACTTGTCAAGCAGTATCAAAAGTTGATGCAAATGGAAGGTGTAAAATTGGTTTTCGAGGAATCCGGAATCGACTACATTGTGGACAGGGCTGTGGAATATAATCTTGGAGCAAGAGGTTTAAGATCGATCTGCGAAGCCATCATCACGGATGCAATGTATGAATTGCCTTCTGATGACACAATCACTGAACTCTCCATCGATGAAAAATACGCTGCGGAGCAATTCGACAAATCCAAGTTCAAAAAACTCCAAGTAGCCTAAAAAATCCAGTATAAATTTACATCCGCGGATGTTGTCAAAAACAGATGTATGAACCCATTTTCATACCTGTCAAAGGACAACATCCGTGGATTTATTTTTTATGGAATCATAGATTAATCCCGCTGTGGTTTCCGAAGCTTTAAAGTCCCCTAGTGTGTTTTTTACTTCGCTATAGCCCTGTAAAATCTTTCCATTGTGGACAGAATCCGCCAAAACCAGACTTAATTCCTTGGATAGGCTATCCACATTGAAATCGTCCTGAATCAATTCTTTCACTATCTCTTTCTCGGCAATCAAATTTACCAAAGAAATGAAAGGTATTTTGATGACCCTCTTGGCTATTTCATAGCTGATAAAACTGGTTTTGTAAACTACAACCTGAGGAACATTAAAAAGGGCTGTTTCCAGAGTAGCTGTTCCAGAGGTGACGATGGCAGCAGAGGCATGATGCAATAGATCATACGTCTGGTCAAAAACAATCCTTATTCCAGCCATGACCGCAGGAGCATAGAGGTCAATCCCAAGATTGTCCACTCCAGCGATTACAAACTGAAAATTGGGGAATTTCGGCACCACTTTAAGCATTACAGAAAGCATATTGTTCAATTCTTGCTTCCTGCTACCTGGTAAGAGGGCAATAATGGGTTGGTATTTCAACTCATTCTTTTGATGGAAAAAAGGATGGGGTTGGTATTTTGATATTTCATCAAATAATGGATTCCCAACATACTGTACATCCAAACCAAATTTTTTGAAAAATTCTGCTTCAAAGGGAAGGATGCAATATACTTGATCGGTTGTTTCTTTTAATTTATAAGCTCTCTTATGATTCCAAGCCCAAATCTTAGGGGGAATATAATAATGGACAGGGATTCCAAGATTTTTGGCAAAAGCAGCCATTTTCATATTAAAACCTCCAAAATCAATCAGGATGAGTGCATCTGGCTTGAATTTCAGAATGTCTTTCTTCAAGAGCCTTAGGTATTTTAAAATTTTCCTGAATCCAAAAACAACTTCAAGGAAACCCATCAAAGAAACCTCATCATAGTGGGTACAAAGGGACATCCCTTGTTCAGCGGATAATTCGCCCCCCATCCCCCTAAAATCAGCCTCTTCATCTACATGTTTGAGGGATTGGATTAAATTCGCAGCGTGTAAATCTCCGGATCTTTCACCCGAGATGATATAGTATTTCATTTTATTTCTTGATGGAAGCTGCTTATTAATTAGAAAAATAACCGTACAATCTATTCCTTAACGCTATTATTTGGGATTTGATCTCTCCATTTGAAAATCAAAACTTATTATATTCAATCGGTATTTATTCAACAAGCATCATTCCCCAAAATACTCCACAAAATTTCTCGGCGTTTCGTAAAGCGTCAGCTTGTAAAGTTTACCATGGGGAACAATTTGATTCACTGCTGGTGCCAATATTTTCCAAAATTCCATCACTAGATTTTCGCAACTGGCCATTTTCCCAAACATGAAATCAACATCCAAATTCAGGTTTTTGTGGTCCACTTTTTCTATTACCAAAGTTTGGATCAATGTGCTCAGATGCTTCAGGTCCACGACGAAACCAGTTTCAGGATCAGGAAGCCCTTTCACAGTGACAATCAATTCAAAATTGTGACCATGCCAATTGACATTGGAACAGGGCCCAAATATTTGAAAGTTTTTTTCTTCTGTCCAGTTTGGGTTCCAAAGTTTGTGCGCAGCATTAAAATGCTCTTTTCTGCAAACGTGTATCATTGAATAGTGAAATTGAAAGGGCAAAATTAATGAAAAAGATGGTTATATGGCAAAAGGATTCATCCAATCAAAAGAAAGAATGCAAATCTCCTCATATAATCCCTCTATCATCAAAAAAGGGAAGCAAAATGCTTCCCTTTTCAATTCTTAAAGATTCAATCCCTTTATCAATCGAGTGACATCGGAAAGATTACTCAAATCAAGACTCCAATCCTTTTCCAAGCTCAAAACCTTTTCATAATCCGGCCCAAAAATACTTGCCAAATTTTTCTTTTTGGCTTTCCACAACTTCACTTCTCCATCCTTGACAACATACAGTTGTTCACGGCCTTCAAATACCTTCGCTCTCTGAGAGCCATAAGAGGCGCCTGAATCATCCATTATCACTTTGAATTTGTGATTGATCAGCGTGTACTCCCCATCAACCAATATCTCGACAAAACGATTCGGACCTACGGAAGGAATCGCATATCCTGATCTGTAAACCGATGGGTTGGATTTTTCATTCAACACAAACCCAAAAATTTTATTGGCGTCCAATGCCAACAATTCCCCCTCAATTCGATATTCCAGCTTGTTGGTGAAAGCATTGAAGTTAACCATCAAATTTTCTGCTGTATCCCTCTCGGAAAAAATGATTTTACCCAATTCAAAATCTCCAACATAAGGCGAGCCTTTCATGTCTGGATAGGGATTGGCCAACACTGGCATACCTGTGGTGCCATCCTTCAATAAATTAAGTTGAGCAAAAACAGTATTCGTAGAGAAGAATACCAAAAACGCGAACAATCCTAAACTAACTATCTTCATGTTTTAAAAATAAAAAAAAAGGCCGATAAAATCGGCCTTTTTTCAAACTAAATTTTGCAATAATTAAGCACCTGGCGCTGGTGGCGCTGGACGCGTAATTCTCAATTGAACTCTCTTGTGGTTCTCGCTTGGCGCAAGGTTAGCATTGCCAACCAGCTCTAAGAGCACGTCAACAGAACCGCCGATCGCTCCAGTGTTGGGGATGGTTACCGCAACTGTAGCAAAACTGGAATTGGCAGGAATGACAGCAGTGCCCGACACCGTGAAATCAGTCCCTGAAACACCTGTGGTTCCTTCTGGAACTACTGTGTAGGTAATGGTTTCATCACTTGTTCTATGAGCTCCCACAAGGTTTACCTGTAGGTTTACTGTACCAACTGTATTCGCTACAGTTATTCTTGGATAAGTAGCTCCAGCTGCTGGGCCTCTTACCACTGCATCCTGAAATTCCACCACTGCGCCTGACCACAAAGGGTAGTTTTGTTCAATGCATGATGAAAATGCAAAGACTAAGACCAGTGAAAATATTGAAAGTATTTTTTTCATAGTTGTATCAATTTTAGTAACCTCTGTTTTGGTTTAGGTTAGGATTACCATCCACCTCTCTTTGAGGAATTGGAGGAAGGAATTTGAAATCATCAAAAGGAAGAAGCACGTTTGGTGTTGTCTTCACAATGTCTTTTCCATGCCTCTTCAAATCGAAGAAACGATGCCCTTCGAAAGCGAATTCTTTAAATCTTTCCAATAGGATTTCGTCCAATAGCGCCTGACCTGTGAGATCAACCGGCTGTAAACCTCTTAGCCCTTTGAAAGCATTAAGTTCCGCCAAAGCATCAGCCGCATTGTTCAATTGATAATTGGCTTCCGCTCTGTTCAAATGCATCTCGGACTTTCTGATTACAGGGATATTGTCACCATAAGCAAATCCATTTTTACTGAGGAACTTGATGCTTTCGATTTGACGACCTGCACCTCTCACAGTGTTACCTGTTGTATAAAGAAAACCTCTGATATCATCGTTTCTGGTCACGTCATAATTGTTGTTGTCTGTAGCAGAACCACCAACTAAAAGCGGAGTCAATCCAAAGAAACCTCTAACCCTAGCATTTGGGATAAAATCTCCCCATCCTCCCTGCGAATTTTTGTTTGTCAAATTTAAAAGAGTGGAATAAGTAGATTGAAGAGATTCGTTAACACCAATACTTTCGCCAGCGATAGAAAATCTAACTTCGAACATGGATTCAGGATTGATGTCTGTTTTCCAGCCATTCACATAACCTGTACCACTTTGGACAGACCCTACAGCACTCGCCAAGGCGGCTGTGGATTCAGCTACTGATTTTGCCCAATCCCCTCTGTACAAGGCAACTCTTGACAACAAAGCCGAAGCTGCCCCTGAAGAAGCAAATTGTGTTCCTCTTGAAGTCAACAACGTTTTAGCGGATTCCAAATCAGCGTAGATCTGATCATAAACAGCTGGTATGGTCGCTCTTGAAGATTTCCTGTTAAAAGCAGCATCAGAAGTGATTACACCTTCCAAAACCAAAGGAATACCACCCTCATCAATCACACCAGGCTGATAAATCGCGGTGGGGATATAGGAATAAACCTTAACCAAGTCAAAGTAATACAAAGCACGGAGGAATTTTGCCTCACCTTCCCACCTTGCCAATTGGGCTGGGGAAGCACCTTGCACATTGGAAAGTCCATCTAAAATCAAATTCGCTTCATTGATGGCGAAATAACTGTTTTGCCATAAACCTGCTCCGAAGTGTGCATTGGGTTGGTTGTTGTTTTCACCGATCAAACGTCCACTGTTGCTGGTGGTTTGTCCAACGTCAGCCAAAGCATCTGAAAGAGCCAACAAGTCTCTTCCATAATTGGAAACGGGTCTCAACCTGGCATAGACCGAGTTGATGGCTGCATCAACAGCATCTGGGGTATTGAGTGCTCCACTGGCGTCTATTGACTGCCGGGGATCCACCTGTAGCAGATCATCACAAGAAGTCATTACCAAGGAAGCGGCAAAGAACAGTGACAACGCTACTTTATTTATTAATCTTATTTTTTTCATCTTTATTCTTTTTTTAGAATCCAATTTTAATACCTACAGTATAGTTTTTGGTCAATGGAATCTGACCTGTACCTGCTCCAGTGAATTCAGGATCATATCCCGGATAATCCGCGTAAGTCCACAAATTTAATCCCTGTGCATAGATTCTTGCACTGGAAAGACCAAGGCTTCTTAGTGTCTGTGGTTTAAAATTGTAAGCAAATGTCAACTGGGACAATCTCACAAAGTCTGCCTTCAAAAGACCTGCTGTACCACTGTTTCTTCCAGCACCCCTAACTTCGTTACCTGCATTGGTGGTAAGGTTTCTTGGGATATCCGTGATTTGACCTGGCTCCATCCATCTTCTGTCATGTACTTCGCTCAAAGCGTTAAGTGCCAAACGCGTTCCGTTCTCCCTAAGGAAGCTATACTGTCCATCTCCTACAACTGCTCCATATTCATAAGTGAAAAAAGCCGTTAATTCAAATCCTTTGTAGGAAATAGTATTGTTCAAACCACCATAATAAGGAGACAAGTTAGAACCATTGTAAATTCTATCGGCAGCCAAAGGAAGGTACGTGATGTTTCTATTGATATCATACCACATTGGGCGTCCGGTGGCAG
This sequence comes from Rhodonellum sp., assembly GCF_030656585.1. Lineage (NCBI taxonomy): Bacteria > Pseudomonadati > Bacteroidota > Cytophagia > Cytophagales > Cytophagaceae > Rhodonellum > Rhodonellum sp. The sequence goes on along the minus strand of NZ_JAUSPP010000028.1, from coordinate 123,941 downwards.
GGTTTACACCTGCATATTCAGCTGCAAAGAAAGAACCTGGTGCTGGTGCACCTGCAAAAGGAGGATTACCAACAGGTTGACCCACTGCGATTCCTGGATTGGCTGGTAATGCCTGAAGGCCATCATATAGGCTGATCACTTGATTTTTGATATACGTGAAGTTGAAGGAAGTATTCCATCTGAAACCACCTCGGTCAATATTCACAGTGGAGATTTCAACCTCTATACCTTTGTTCTGAAGCTCTCCAACATTGTTGGCGATTGATCCGAAACCATTGGTCCAAAGGATTGGCTGATCCAACAAAAGGTCTTTTGATCTTCTGTCAAACACATCGATCGCTCCAGAAACTCGGTTGTTGAAGAAACCGTAATCTAAACCTAAGTTGAAAGTTAGATTAGATTCCCAACCCAAATTCAAATTGGCCAAAGAACCTGGACGAATACCTGCTAAACCTGAATAGTTTCCGGCTCCACCATATAAACCTCTTGCACCAAAGTTATCAATTTGATCATTACCTGTTTTACCATAAGATGCTCTTATTTTCAAATCAGATACTGCTTCTGAATCCTTCAAGAAACTTTCTTCTTTCAAATACCAACCCACTCTAATGGAAGGGAAAAGACCATATCGGTTGTTTTCTCCGAATCGTGAGGAACCATCATAACGTGCCGTTACCGTGGCCAGATATTTTTTATTGTAATCATAGTTTGCGGAAATAAATCCACCCACTCTTCTGTATCCAGTCCAAAATCCTGAGATGGATTCAGGCGTAGCTGCAGACTGAATTGTTCTGAATTGGAAAGTTGGGAAACCAATACCTGCTCCAGAAATTCCTTCTCTTGTTTCAGACAAATATTCCAAACCTAGGATGGCAGAAACATTGTGAACATTAGAAAACGATTTGTTCCAGTTCAAAGTCTGTGTGGTGATAAAACGAGTCCTCCAATCGGATTGAACAGAACTTCTACCTCTCACACCGGCTCCATCTGGAGTCCTTGGATCGCGGTAACTGTCTCCTTGAAGCAATCTATAGTCAATACCTACCAAAGACCTGAAGGTAAGGTTGTCTGCTATTTTGTAAGTACCAATGAGGTTACCAACAAGCGTATTGGTTCTTTGTAGACCTGAATTGTAATCATTAACCAAGACAACGTTTTGTCCCAAAACGCCTCTAATGGCTGTATTGTAAGTACCATCTTCATTGTAGATCGCATTGTGTGGCAATACTGCAGAAGCTGAGAATGCAGGACTTCCCAAGAATGCACCATCAATAGCGAAAGGAACGTTTTGTTGGAAAGTAGAAAGGTTTACTGTTGTTTCAATTTTCAACCTCGCATTCGCCTGATGGGCCATAGCCAATCTGATGGTTCCTCTTTCAAAATCCACTGGCTTGAAAGAAGACTCTTGGTAGTTGTATGAACCGGAAACAAAGAATGTAGTCTTCTCATCTCCACCTGAAACAGACAACTCATAATTTTGAAGTTGACCAGTTCCCATCACTTCTCTCTGCCAATCATAGGTAGGCAATCCCGTTCCTATTGCCTCAAGCTCTGCTTGAGAAAGCGTTTGCCAGTTCGCAGGAAGCACGCCCATGTTATTCAAAGCATTCGCTTCGGCTGAAGCATTTCCTGAGTTTTGGAAAGCTTCTCTTCTCATTTGGTACCATTCAGAGCCCCCGAGGACGTCCAAATATTTCATTGGTTCAGTCTGACCTGCAAAAGCATTGAATTCAAATCTTGCTTTTCCTTGCTTTCCTTTTTTGGTTGTAATGATCACCACACCATTTGCTGCTTGTGAACCGTAGATGGCTGCAGAAGCTGCATCTTTCAAGATCTCCATTGACTCGATGTCATTTGGATTCAAAAAGGCAAGTGGATTGGATTGGGTAAAATTGGAGTTGGATGCGTTGTTCAACTGCACTCCATCAATGATGAAAAGCGGCTCGTTACCTGCGTTGATAGAACCAACACCCCTAATACGAATGTTTACCGCTCCACCCGGAAGACCATTGGATGATCTTACCTGTACACCTGCAGCACGACCTTGCAAAGCTCTGTCAAATGACTGCATTGGAAGGTTTTCGATCAATTCACCTTTAACGGATGAAACCGCTCCGGTAACCTCTCTTTTTAATTGCGTACCGTAACCAGTTACAATCACCTCGCTCAAGCTGGTGATGTCCGGCTGCAATACAATGTTGATCTGCGTACGGTTGCCAATAGTGGCCTCCTGCGTTGTCGATCCTACAAAACTGAACACAAGAACATTGTTGCCCTGTGGTACATTGATTGAAAACTTACCATCTAAATCGGTAGCTGTACCGGTAGTGGTTCCTTTCACAATGACTGATGCACCTGGAATCGGCTGTCCATCCTCAGCGGACGTAACCGTTCCAGTCACTACACGACTTTGCGCAAATGCAACAGCACTGGCGAAAAGAAGCATAAGTCCAAGAAGTAAAACTTTCCTCATTTTATTTTTTTTTAGTTTAACGATATCTCAATTTTATCCAATCTCTTCTAATAATCCAAAATTTTACAAAAAGTTTATATCTGTTCGGATGTTTTAGACATTGTTTAATCTGACGTTTTATCACCATTAAAAGAATAATAATTTGTAAAAAAGAATATACACAGTCAAAAAAAATAAAATACAGGTCATTAAGTATGGACAAACAAAATAATATTTTTTTTAACTTTCATTAACAATTAAATACCGCCAGAAAAATAAATCAATTTTTTTTAAACAATTTTAAAAAATAATCCAATCATTATTATTGTACTTTTTTGAAATGAAAAATCAAATAAATTATATTTATTTTTTTTAAAATATAATTAAATAAAGAGTCATAAAACTCAAAACTCAAAGAAATGAAAAGTCTAAACATAGCGATTAAACGCCGTTTCCCCTTTATTTCAATTGAACAATTCATAAATTGCAGAATTTTAATAAAGCGTTGTAATAATTTTAAAAATAATGTATAGACATGGTTATTTTTGACACAAAGGGGTGAGTCATATTACTGAACCATGATCGTAATCCTCCTATTGAAACTGCGGTTCTCTGCGGTATCATTGGGTCTAATGGGCTGCTTGTCTCCTTTACCCAATGTATATATCCTTCCATAATGGATCCCTTTGCCCAATAGGTACTTCTTGACACTTTCGGCTCTTCGCAAACTGAGATTTTCATTATAGCTCACATTCCCAACATTGTCGGTATGGCCGATGATGGTAATGTTGACATTGTGGTTTTGAAGCAAAAAATCGTTGAGCCGCTTGAGTGAACTCATCGACTGGGATTGCAATTCGTCTTTGTCAAAATCAAAAAATATGTTTTCGAACACAAATTCTTCACCCGACGCGATCGGGGTCATTTCTATATTGAGATTATCCCTATCCTGCAAATTGTCCCTTTCTACATTATAAATTTTCGGCAAATACCCTTCCTTTTCCACATAAAGGCCAGAAAAGGATTTGTCTGGATAGAGCATCATAAATTCACCGGTTTTTCCATCGGACCGAAATTCATACAAAGTACTGTCATTGACGAGACTGACCAAAGACAGCCTGGCTTCAATCGGCTCACCTGTCTTGATATTGAGTACCCTTCCTTCGGTGACCATAAGTTTCTCACCCAAGTCAATCTCTTCCGGAAACTGAAAACGATGCAAAAAAGACCTTTCCACACCCCCAGACAATTTACTTTCGGTATAATAGGCATAATCCCTTTGGGCTGTGATGAAGAGTGAAAACTGGTCCAAATGGTCGTTGATGGGATAGCCCAGGTTTTCGGGCTCCATAAACTCACCATTCTCTACCCTGGACATGAACAAATCCATTCCCCCAAAGCCGCGATGACCATTGGAAGCAAAGAAGATGATTTCATTGTTAAAGTAAATAAAAGGAGAAACCTCATCCTTGGAAGAGTTGACCTTCGCCCCAAGGTTTTTGGCCTCAGACCAGGATCCATCTGGCTTCCTGAGCGTGTACCAAATGTCATTGCCCCCGAAACCTCCACGTCTGTTGGAGGAAAAAAACAAAATCCGGCCATCCGCAGAAAGGGAGGGCTGCGAATCCCAAGAACGGGAATTGACATTTTTGCCCATGTTGCTGGGTCTTTGCCAGTGGTTGTTCACCCGATACGCTATATAAAGATCGCAACTCCCAAAGGAATCCGGCGCATCACAGGAGGTATAAATCAGGATCTTCCCATCTGCCGAAATGGTACAGGTCCCTTCATTATAAGGTGTATTGATATTGTCAGCAATCCCCACCGGCTTGGTCCAACTTTCCCCATCGTCTCCCAGATAGGAAACAAAAATATCCTCATGCTGGGAGGAATGGGTTCCATCTCGTTTTGTAAAAAGAATTTTTCTGCTGTCGGCAGTCAAAACCGGGAAATATTGAAGAGAAAATTGATTGAGGGGTTCGGGAAGTACTTCTTTTTTGATCACCAGGGCCTTGTCCAGCTGCTCTTGGATAAAGGCTATTTGGGTTGCGATTTCTCTGTAATGGAGGCTTTTCTTGAATTCAACGGAATGAAGGCCGTCTACCTTTTCAAACTCCGCTAAGGATTTTGAAAATTCACCCATCTGAAGATAACAATGGGTCTTGAGCCATCCAAAATCAGCCTTGATTTGGCTGGAAGCTTTGGCCGCTCGTCCCAGTCCTTTTTCGGCCACTTCGAGCGCAGCTTCCGGGCTTCCTTTTGTCAACAAAATCCTACCCCATTTGATATAGGACTCAAAAAAATTGGCTTCTCTGGCAATAGAGGCTTTGTATTTCTCTATGGCCTCATTGTACATGCGCTTCGATACCAGCTCATCCCCTTCCTGATGCATTTTGATTGCCCTTCCATCAATAATGGAATAACCCTGCGAGAAACCCACATGGCAAATCAACATCAACAACAATAACAGGCTGGTTAGCTTCATGGGCTTATGGGATTTCCATAAATTTATGCGTTTGGAGCGAAACTTTCCAATTTGGATGAGATTTTACGTAATCTATTATGGAATTGATGAACAAATCGGACTTACTCCACTCCGGCTGGAGCAATTTTCGGCAATTTTCCCTTACCAAGACTGCATGCTTCTCTGCAAAATTGAAATCTGACTTGTGAAAAACCACCACTTTCAATTCATCCGCTACTGCATATATACTTGGATGTGGCGTCTTGAATTTTTTTGGGGAAAAACATACCCAATCGAAATCCCCAGAAAAGGGATGGGCGCCCGAAGTTTCTATATTGGTAGTGAACCCATTTTCCTTCAGCAAACGTGTTAAGGGATCAAGGTTATACATCAAAGGTTCTCCGCCGGTGATCACCACCAGCCTTCCCGGATACTGAAGTGCGCCTTCCACGATTTCTTCAATCGGCAGGACCGGCCATTTGGCAGCCTCCCAAGATGCTTTCACATCGCACCAAACACAGCCCACATCACAACCTCCCAGGCGGATAAAATAAGCGGGGGTACCTGAAAAAGTTCCTTCTCCCTGAATCGTGTAAAACGCCTCCATCAAGGGAAGCATTGTTCCTGCTGCTACTGCTGTCTTTTTTTCCATATCAATTTTTGATGAAGCGGGTGATCGAACCGCTGGACTCTTTTTTTTGGACTGCAAAGGTACTGGATTGCCCAACAACTCTACCATTGAGGGGAGATAATCTTTTGGCACTTGCCTTGGCCTTTGGCAATGAAAACGAAAAAAGTGAGTAGAAGTTGTTGGGGAATGCGGCTTGAAAAAACAGCCATCTGGTCAAGAGCAAAAGCTAGCTCAAAGTTCGATCTCCATTTTGATGTCACAGCGAAGGTATTTGCCACACTCAGGCTCGAGCTCACGGAACCCGAATTTCCTATAAATGATGAGTGCCGCCTCCAATTTGGAGTTGCTGTAAAGCACTACTTTTTTAGCCCCCATCTCCTTGGCTTTTTCCAGAATGGCCTTCACGAGCATTTGCCCTACTTTCTTGCCTTGGGCTTTGGGCCTGACGCCCATCTTGATCATTTCATAAACACCTTCTTCCATTTTGACCAAACCAACTGTTCCGATGATTTCCTTTCCCTCCTTGGCAAAAAGAATGGCTCCGCCCTTGGAGAGGATATGCTTTTCTGGATTTTCGAGTTGCATGACATCAAAGGGTTCAAGTGAAAAATATTGGATGACCCATTCTTTGTTGATCTGCTCAAAGGCAGGCTGCAATTCGGGAGAATAGGGGATGATTTCAATGGTTTCCATGATCGGTTCTGGATTTTTCAATGAAGATAAACAGGGACTATTGAAATTCCAGCAAAAAATAAAAAGGAGTTTAAAAAATCAAGATACTCCGAAGAGCCATGAGTTTTCGGCAATCAAAAACTTAGGCTCACCTGCTTGCCGATTTGGTCTTTTTTTTCAAGATCAAGGAGTTCGGATTTCCGCCAAAGTCCTCCGGCATAACCGGTCAACTGTCCCGATTTTCCAATTACCCTGTGACAGGGGAGCATGATCAGGATGGGATTGGCGCCTATCGCCGAGCCTACGGCCCTTTCCGCTCCGGGTTTCCCCAATTTGAGCGCTATTTTTTCGTAGGTACTTGTTTCACTAAAGGGGATTTTATTGATCTCCAGCCATACTTTTCGCTGAAAATCCGTCCCGCCCAAGGCGACGGGAATATCAAATGTTTTCTGTTTGCCTTGGAAATACAAACCGAGTTGTATCCGCACATCCATCAACACACCGTCGAGGAATTTATCCGGAGCGATTTCGTCCGTAAACTGTAAAGAAATGAGATATCCGTCAAAAACTTCCACTTTGACGTTGCCCAAAGGCGTCTCCATCACCGCATAATCTCTCATATTTATCTCTCTTTTTAAGGTTCAGACTCACTTTGATCAATAAATACTCTCACTACAATATAAGGATAACGGAATTAAAGGGATTTTGTCTTTAAAGTAATCAAAATCTTTAGGTAGGCACTGTTAATTTATGATAAAAAAAGAATATTAAAAAGATAAGCTTTACAAGATACTCGAATCTCGACGAAGCCCTACCCTTTTTCATCTTGAGGAGCGACATTCACCACCTAAACCATCATCAGTCTGTACCGCCATACTTCTCTTAGGTCGGAGACTGCCACTTCAAAGGGTTTGTAGAGGGGATTACCCGAACAGAGGAGTAGTTTTTCGTTTTCCCGGATCTGATTGTAGGCGATCTTGAAGGTGACGCCGTCCTGTTCGGTGACGATCACGTACTTTTCGCCATCCTTGATGGCCGTCCAATCATCCATGTATTCGCAGACAATCCATGCCCCGTCGGGGATCGGCAACATCGAATCCCCATCCACTTGGAATACCCGGTGTTTTTTGTCCATGGGCAAAAAAGGAAGGGAGAATCTCGGCAAGTCTCCGATGTAATCCGGATCCGCAAAACCGGCAAGATAACTGGCTTTGGCCCTTTGGGAAACCACCTCGATCAGCTCCCTTCCGGTAGCATCCACCGTGGTGGTCAGAATGCGGAGGTTGCGGCCACGGAGAAACTGATCCGTTTCCAAAAGCTCCCGAAGCTTAAATTCCGAATATTTCTCCAGCTCTTCCCGCAGCAGCATGTCTACCGACACCCCAAAATAGTCCGAAATGGACAACAGCGTCTCCAGTGTAGGATTGATGTTGAGTTCATACCCTGCCAACTTGGACCTGCTGATCCCAATGGAATCTGCCATGGTCGCCTGAGTGACATTTTTCCGTTTTCGGAGGAATTTGATGTTGGAATGAAGAATCATAATCAAATTGAAATTAATGTAACAGTAAATAGATGGAATACTTGGAGTCCAATATTTTTTTAGAATTTCGGAGGCTGTTTTAAAATGCATCCAAAACGGCCTCCGACAGGGGAATTGTCTCAATGTATGTCTGCCTTAATTTTACGAAATGACATTTCATTTATTTTAAGGACACCAACCGTCGCGATATATTTCCTCTCTTTCCCAAATATAAAAACTTTTGCTTAAATTATAAACATTAAAATGTTAATTTAATTGTCAAATAGTCATGGAGGGGAGAAGAAGTATTGTCCATATGGATCTGGATTCGTTTTTTGTGTCGGTGGAGCGCCTGTATGACAGTCGGCTGGATGGGAAACCGATCCTTATCGGTGGATCGGGCGACCGGGGCGTCGTGGCTTCCTGCAGCTACGAGGCACGGAAGTTTGGCGTACATTCGGCCATGCCCATGCGGACGGCCCGGCAACTCTGTCCCGAGGCATTGATCATCCGGGGGGATTTTGAGAAGTACAGCCAAAAATCCCACGAAATCACCGAGATCATCCGGGAAGATGTGCCCCTGTTTGAAAAGTCCTCGATCGATGAGTTTTACATCGATTACAGCGGCATGGATCGGTTTTTTGGTTGCTTCAAGATGGCGCAGGAACTCCGCCAAAGGATCATCAAGGAAAGTGGGCTGCCGATTTCGCTGGGGCTTTCGGAAAACAAAACCGTCTCCAAAGTCGCCACCGGAGAGGCCAAACCCAACAACGCACGGGAAATCCCTTACGGCTTGGAAAAACCTTTTCTGGCTCCCCTATCCGTCCGCAAGATTCCCATGATCGGGGAAAAAACCTCACACATCCTGTACAATATGGGGGTCAAAAAAGTGCAGACCCTGCAGGTCATGCCATCCGAACTGCTCGAAGCCACTTTCGGCAAAAACGGCACCATGATCTGGGAAAAAGCAAATGGCATAGACCGATCGCTGGTGACGCCCCACTCCGAGGCCAAGTCCATCTCTACGGAAAACACCTTCGAGCAGGACACCATCGATGTCAAGATGCTCGAAGCCAACCTGATCGCCATGACCGAGCAGATTGCGACCAAGCTGCGGCAGAAACATCAGCTGACGGCCTGCATCAGCATCAAGATCCGATACTCTGATTTTGACACCCATACCGTGCAGCAGCGCATTCCTTACACCTCGGCCGATCATGTGCTGATCCCGATGGTCAAAGCACTATTCAAAAAACTCTACAACCGCCGGCTGCTCATCCGGCTGATCGGCGTGCGCTTCAGCAATCTGGTCCATGGCAATTACCAGATCAAGCTCTTCGAAGACACCCAAGAACAGATCAACCTCTACCAAGCGCTGGATCGGCTCAACACCAAATATGGCGACAAAACCGTCTGCCGCGCCATCGGCATGTCCGTAGGCAGAAGGCGGTTCAATCCGTTCAATGGGGTGGCGATGTGAAATGGGATATGCGTGCGTTTCGATTCATGTAAACCTGAGATTCGGGTTCAAATGAAAGCCTTGAAAAAATGTCAGCTAAAAATCAGGTTCCGGTATGTCCTAAAGACAAACCGGAACCAAAAAGTGGGTCACGACCACAAATTTTAATGCTCCACCACAAACGATATTTTCGCATTCACCCCAAAAGAAACAATTTCATTGTTGTCAACCTTTGCCGTCATTTCTTTGATGTAGATTGATTTGATGTTTTTGATACTTTTTGAAGCCTCCTTCAAGGCGTTTTTTGTGGCATCATCGAAACCTATCGTTGACGTTGCGATCACTTCAATTACTTTTACAATGCTCATGGCTTTTTGGTTTAGGTTAAATAATTTTTTACAACTCCTTTAAAGTTAGCCTTATTGTATCAAGAATCCATCCTTTAGAAGCTTGATTATTTGGGATTTACACCAACACATCGATTTTTTTTTACAATAAAGCCACCCTTCATAAAACCATGCATCGATAGTGCATGTAGGATTTGGATATATCTCCCCTCAGAGGGATCAAATCCGTGTTGTGCAATACCACAACTCTATTCCAATATGAAATCGCCCAATAATCAGTATTTGTTTGCAATTTTTGACTTCACCATATCGGAAATACCTCTTGCTGTTCAAATAGTCTGATTTTTTTCAGTGATACCCCTATTAGGAAACGGAATGCATATTTCGAATTAAAATGCTGCTTCTCACGGTATCATTTCAGGCAAAGCCCTATTTATAAAAAACCTTATAAAAGACCATCAAACCATCGGGCCAGTATGCGCCAAATAAGGACATGTTCGTTCCTATGGTATTTCTCCTGTTTTTAGCATCCTTCCAATCAAACGCCACCAGCGTAACGTGCCCCAGCCAGTTGAATACAGTAACAATTATTTTTTCAATCCTGCTTTCCTCAAAAAAATGGCTTTCCCTCCACAGCTGTTCAAATTATTCTCTGCAAGCCCTTGCTTTACATCTTCTTTTATGTTTAAATTATAAACAATAAAATGTCTATTTAATCAACAATTTGAACAGCATCTGCTCTCCAGAAATAGAAAAATAAGGTGAAAACATGCTTGCGCAAAACAAAGGAAATATGCTCTGAAAAACCACTTTGCACAAGAGCGGCGGTTGATTTCCACTCCTGATAACATCCATGCTTTATAACCAATAAAAGCGGTGGAGCCTTCCTCCTATATGACCTGATTACCCCATTATCAATACTTACATAAACAAACCATGCTCCTCAACTGTCACTCACACTTCAGCTTCAAATACGGGACGATGTCTGTGGAAACGCTGATCGCTGAAGCGAAGGGCAAGAAACTCGATGCCCTGGCACTGACAGACATCAACTCCACCGCGGGTGTTTTTCCTTTTATCCGGGAAGCGCAAAAAAACGGCATTCATCCCGTCATCGGCATCGACTTCCGGAATGGCATCCGCCAGCAATATATCGGCTTGGCCGGCAATCAGGAAGGATTTTTCGAACTGAACAAGCATCTATCCCAACACCGCATCAAAGGAATCGCCTTTGACCAAAGAGCGCCCGCCTTCGGCAACAGCTTTGTCATCTACCCCATGACGGAGAAGCACTTTGCCCTACGGGAAAATGAGTTTATCGGCATCCATCCCAGTCAGATCAAAAAACTGAAATATTCCGTTTGGGCAAATCACAAGGACAAGCTCGTCCTGCTCCAACCCGCAAGCTTCACCTCCAAGCTGACCTTCAATGCCCATCGGCTCCTCCGTGCGATCGATGGCAACACACTCCTGAGCAAACTCGACCCTGAAGAACAGGGCGACATCGGCGATATGCTCTACAGCTATGCCGACATGGTGGCCCGCTGCGAGGGTCACAGCTACCTGCTTTACAATGCGCAAAAGCTGCTGGAACGCTGCCAGTTTTCCTTTTACTTCCAAGCCGTCAAAAACCGTCGGGATGTCCGTGGATCGGATTGGGAAGACTACGACTACCTCCGGCAGGAGACTTTCAAGGGCGTGATCAAACGCTACGGAGAACTGGATGACAAAATAGAGGCCCGCATCGAAAAAGAGCTCGAACTCATCCAACAAAAAGGATTTGTCTCCTACTTCCTGATCAATTATGATCTCGTGAACTATGCGTACAGCAAAGGATACTACCATGTCGGTCGGGGCAGCGGCGCCAACAGCATCGTGGCCTATTGCCTGTGCATCACCGATGTGGACCCGATTGAACTGGACCTGTACTTTGAGCGGTTTATCAACCTGTATCGGGAAAACCCGCCGGACTTTGACATCGATTTTTCGTGGAAGGACCGGGATGACGTGATTGACTATATTTTCAAAAAATACAATACTCCCGAGGACGAACACGTCTGTCTGTTGGCCACCCATTCCACTTTCCAGTACAATTCCGTCCTGCGCGAACTCGGCAAAGTCTTCGGCCTGCCCAAGACGGAAATCGAATCCCTGATCTTCCATGCCAACAAACCCGGCTACGCACCCGACCAATACGGCAAACTCATCCTGCGCTACTCTGAGGTACTCAAAGACATGCCCGCCCACCTCAGCATCCACGCAGGCGGCATCTTGATCGCACACAAACCCATCCACTACTACACCGCCACCGAAATGCCGCCCAAAGGCTTTCCCATTTCCCATTTCGACATGCACGTGGCAGAGGACATTGGCCTGCACAAGTTTGACATCCTCAGCCAAAGGGGATTGGGACATATCAAAAGCGCCATCCAGATCATCCAGCAAAACCAAAACATCTCCGTCGACATCCGACAGGTAGCCCAATTCAAAAAAGATCCCAAAATCAAGCAGTACCTTCGGGATGGCCACACCATCGGTGCCTTTTATGTAGAATCGCCTGCCATGCGCATGTTGCTGGCCAAGATGAAGGCCGACGAGTATCTGGAGCTGGTCGCCGCCAGCTCCATCATCCGTCCCGGCGTGGCCCGGTCGGGGATGATGCGGGAGTATATTTTGAGACATGTGGACAAGGGAAGAAGAAAAATGGCCCATCCTGTTCTCCATGACATCATGCCGGAAACCTATGGCATCATGGTCTACCAGGAAGATGTGATCAAGGTGGCACATTATTTTGCAGATCTTTCGCTGAGTGAGGCGGATATCCTGCGTCGGGGGATGAGCGGAAAATCCCGCTCCAAAGACGAATTCCAGCGTGTGGAAAAACAGTTTTTTCTCAACTGCCAAAAAAAAGGCCATGACCCCAAGATCACCGATGAAGTCTGGCATCAGATCGAGAGCTTTGCAGGGTATTCATTTGCCAAGGGACACTCGGCCTCCTTTGCGGTGGAAAGCTATCAAAGCCTCTACCTCAAGGCCTACTTTCCGCTGGAATTCATGGTAGGCGTGATCAACAACTTCGGGGGATTTTACCATACCGAGTTCTACATCCACGAACTCCGCATGAACGGCGCCGACATCCAGGCCCCACATGTCAACGAAAGCGATTACCTGACCAACATCAAGGGAAAAACTGTCTATCTGGGATTTGTCCACCTAAAATTCGTGGAGAAAAACAGTGTGGAAAAACTGCTTCGGGAAAGGCTGGCCAATGGCTTTTTTCTCGGGCTGGCAGACTTCGTGGCCCGGGTGGAGATCAGTCTGGAGCAAGTCCTGATCCTGATCCGGATCGGTTGCTTCCGGTTTACCGGCAAGACCAAGCAGGCGCTGCTTTGGGAAGCCCATTTCATCCTGAACAAGCGCCGACCGGTAAGCGGCGGCCAAGGACTCTTCAAGGAACCGGGCTTCCGTGAACTTCAAATCCCAACACTGGAACCCGCCGACATCCGTCAGGAGATTGTGGATCAATTGGAAATTCTGGAGTTCCCGCTAGACTCCCCTTTCCTGCTGCTCAAAAACCAAAGTGTTCCCGGCATCAAAGCCAAGGACATGAAAATGTACCTCGGCAAGCGCGTGCAGGTCATCGGCTATCTCGTCACGATCAAGTACACCCGCACCGTGAAGGGCGATGTGATGAACTTCGGCACCTTTGTCGACCGGGACGGCCACTGGATCGACACGGTCCACTTCCCTCCCGTGGTCAAAAAACACCCTTTCAAAGGCCGCGGCATCTACCTGATCAAAGGCAAAGTAACCGAGGAATTTGATTTCTACAGCATCGAGGTCACAAGCTGCGAAAGGATGGAATACTGGAATGCCGGGGATTAGGCCGATGGTTCAAGTCTTCAGACTTGGACCACTACAATGCAGTCTTCAGACTGCTTTCATCAAAGACAAAGTCCTGAACCACTACTTTTAACAAAAAACCACTAAATTGAAATATCGACCAGCCTAACTTTTTCAAGATGAGCAGAAAATACAAGATCAGGGATCAGGACAAACTTTATTTTGTGACATTCACGGTAGTAGAATGGATTGATCTATTTACCCGAAGGGAGTACAGGGATATTTTTTTGGACTCACTCAGATATTGTCAAAAAATCAAAGGTCTGGACTTGTGTGCCTATTGTGTGATGTCAAGCCACATTCATCTGATCATCGGGAGAAATGGGGAATTACCTTTGGAAGGCTTGATCAGGGACATGAAAAAATTCACTTCCGTGAAGATTTTGGAAGCGATAAAAATAAATGCTGTAGAAAGCCGAAAAGAGTTTTTGCTTTGGCATTTTGGAAAAGCTGGCAGATCCAACCCCAACAACACCCACTTTCAGGTATGGCAACAACACAGTCATCCAATCGAGCTGAACACAAATAACAAAGTAAGCCGCTGTCTTCACTACATCCACCAAAATCCGGTAGAAACCGGAATTGTCCTGTCCCAAGAAGATTATTTGTATAGCAGTGCAGCCAATTATGCGGGATCGTCGGATACGTTGATAGAGGTGGTTTTGATTGAATGAAGGAAGTGCGTGGTCGTATGGTCGTGCTGTAAGTACAGTCTGAAGACTGTGTAATGGTGGTCCAAGTCTGAAGACTTGAACCAATTGTTTGGCAAGCAGGCCATATTATTTCTTGTTATATTTAGGTTATGAAAGATTTGGCTATCGATTCTCAGAAAATTGAGAAACTGTGTAAACAACATCATGTAGAAAGGCTTCACCTTTTTGGTTCCGCACTAGGGGATGATTTTAAACAGGATTCGGACATGGATTTTCTGGTTAAGTTCGAGGATATGGAGCTTTCCGGCTATTTTGAGAATTTTTTGAACCTCAAAGAAAAACTCAGTGAATTGGTCAACAGGGATATTGACTTAGTGGAAGAACAAACCCTCAAGAATCCCATTCTAATCGCTTCTATAAACAAGAATAAAAAATTGATTTATGGACAGCAGGATCAATAAATGGCTATTTGATATCCTCGTCTCCATTGAAGAAATTCAACAATTTTTAAAATCAGCCCAAGTTGAAGTTTTTATCGATTACCAAAATAACAAAATGCTCAAAAGGGCTACCGAAAGGAATCTTGAAATCATCGGCGAGGCGATGACCGAATAATCAAACGTGATCCAAATTTATCAATCATCTTCCTGAATCCAAATCTATCATTGGCCTGAGAAACCAAGTCATTCATGCCTACGACAATATTTCTGATGAGAATATTTGGTCGATTTTAATCCGCCATCTGCCAGAGTTGGAAAAAGAAATAAAGGCTTTGATCACAGATTCTTGACTAGGAAAATTTACAGTCTGAAGACTGCGATATGATGATCCAAGTCTGAAGACTTGAACCAGATCTTACTTAAACCATATCTGACTTGGACCCTCCCCTACTCGGTTTCCCCCATAAAATCAAGCATCCATCGGTAAGCCTTGTTCGGGGTGTAGAGAAACTGGGCAATCATCGGGACATGCCTTTTTCTTTTTTGAAGATGGAAATTCGGCTCAGATACGTATTTTTTGTATTCCTCCAAAAAGCTCTCGGTGGATTTTTCTATACTCGGAAGCGTCTTCTCTCCCATCAGGATCAACAGTGGTGGCATTTCCTCATCTAAGTGGTACATTGGTGAAACATCCTTCCAAACCTGGGGGTCATCCGTGAATGCCTTGAGATAAGAAGTCCCGGGAGCATAATCCTTCTGCATCAGAAATCCATACATATCCAATCCTGCGCCATCGATGAGAACAGCACCTTTGATTGGGTTTTTGATACCCAAAGTATCAAAATAATCATCTCTGATAGTAATCAAACTGGCCAAATGCCCGCCGGCAGAATGTCCGGAGACAAAAATCTTTTCTGGATCTCCCCCATACTCACCGATATTTTCCTGAATCCACTGAACCGCCTTCGCGGAAGCCTTGGCCATATCGTGTACTTGGTAATCCGGACTCAATGGATAATCCATCACCACAGCCACCACATCTTTCCTTGCCAATCTGTTGCCGAAAAAATCATAAATATCCTTGTTTCCGGAATTCCAACTCCCTCCATGAATAAACAAAAGGACATTCTTTTCCCCCTTGGCTTTCTTGGGTGCAAAAACGTTTAGCTTTTTTTCGGGAAGGTTGCCGGCAAAACCCTCCTCCATGTACGTGATGTTTTTGGAGCGGGTCACGCCATTGAAGGAGCAGGAGGAACCAATGGCAAGAATTGAAAACAAACTGATAATCGGTAAAAAGGAATTTTTGAACATGTACCCAAGGATTTTAAACACAACCGAAATTCTTAAGAACATGTTCATTTACCGCAACCCCTCATTTTATTCCTCTTGCCTCCATGATTCTAAAAAATAGAATATGCGCCATCTTGCGCGCATGTTCCTTGGCATAGTCTGCCACTTCTCCCTGGAAATGGGAATCCAATGTGGAAAACCACAGCTCCAGCCAATTGCCGAAATGGGCCTGCTGGATCTGGCTATGGGTAGCCTGATCCACTTCCTTGTGGACTTTTACGGGATTGAATTGGCCGGCTCCGGGACCGGATTGGAGCAAGACCATTTCCCAAAAATCCGTCAAATGCTCCAAATGAGCCGGCCAATCCTTTACCACCGAATTGAAAATCGGCCCCAGACTTTCATGCTTTCTGACTTTGTCGTAAAACGTATTCACCAGAAAAGATACTTCTTGTCTGTTCACTATTTCTTTCCTATCCATTATTTTTCTTTCAAAATCGGTTCAAGTATTTCAAGATTCCCATCTATGTCAGCCGGAATCGGCAATCCCAGGATAGTCGCCAACAAGGGATATATATGAATATTTTCAAATGGTGAAATCAACAACCCTTCCTTGACCATCGGCCCACTGGCGAAAAAGATGCCATGCATGTCCTTAAACTCAGGGCTGAATCCATGCTCCCCAAAGACATCTGTTTTGAACATGGCGGACCTGTTTTGATAAGAAACCATGCCTTGGGTCGTGGCCAAATAATACCCTAAATCCGGAAGGATGATCAGATCCCCAAATCGGTTTCTATACTTTTCAATATTCTTATAATATTCCCTGTCCGATACTTTGACCACTTTGAAATGATTTTCAGATTTTTTCAATTTCTGATAAACATCCACCAATTCCTCGGTATTTTCCAAATGAAGGTGGGCCAAAGCGCCGTTGTTGACGACTCTTGCTGCAAAACCGTCGGTGATAGAATCAAGGTTGAGCAAATTCTCTTTGGGAATATTGGTCATCCCATGGTCGGAAACGATGAAAATGTTGATGTCCAGGTCAAAACTCTTCAGCCCTTCAAACAAAGCGCCCAATTCATGGTCCAATTTCTCCAGTCTTCCACCGATTTGTTCGTCATTATCCGGGCCATATCGGTGTCCTACATTATCCATATCAGAAAAATACAGTGAAATCATTCTCGGCCTTTGATCCTCCGGAAACTGTAGCCATTCAAATACCTTGGACACTCGAGTAAGATTGGGGACGCTAGCATCAAAATTGAAATAATAGCTTGGATGGATTCCCTGAATGGGTGCCTCCGACCCTACAAAAAAATAACTTGCGGCTTTCAACCCATTTTGTTCTGCCAATACCCAGATAGGTGTGCCTCCATACCAATACCCATCTTCGACGATATCCCTGCTTCCCATAGAATAGACAAGGTCTTTTTCGGGTTCATAAAAGGAATTGTCTACCAATCCATGGTTTTCGGGTTTCATCCCCGTGGCAATGGTATAGTGGTTGGGGAAAGTCTTGCTGGGAAAAGAGGGAATCAGCGCCTCAGCGGAAGTTCCACTTTGGATAAATTTCGAAAGGTTTTCTGGTTCGAACCTTTCTACGTAATCATGTCTAAAACCATCAAGAGAAATCAGAATCACATATTGTTCTCTATCCTGTGAAAAAGCCTGGGTATGAATGAGAATCGAAAAAATAAATACAGCCAAAATGAATTTCACATAATTCATTGCTTTCGGTTTTAATTTGAACTCAAAAGTAACGAAAGAAAATTTGGTAGCCAATTTGGTTTTATTCCGGGGTGAAAATAATGGTTATCCGAAAGTATCCAAACTGAGAAAATCCTTCGTTCCTTAGTCCCTCACAAAAAACCATGAAGAACCCTTTCTAATATCCCAAAGTTTTTATTCTTCCCAAGCAATTTTTTTTTAAATTTAGTAATATGAAAGATTTTGAGACCAAAGCGCCAGATCATCATAAAACCGAGGAGCCATTTACCGAATATGGTATTTATTCCTATGCAGATTATTTGACTTGGGAGATGGATGAAATGGTGGAAATCATCAAAGGAAAAGTCTTCAAATCGGCTGCAGCTGCCCCAAGAAGAGTTCATCAAAAGATATTCGGGAATGTTTTTACAAAACTGCACAACTTCCTAAACAATAAACCTTGTGAAGCTTATGGTGCGCCATTTGACGTAAGGCTTCCTGGCAAGTCAAAAAAGAATACAGCTATTTTCACCGTAGTCCAACCTGATATCTGTGTGGTTTGCGACAAAACCAAGTTGGATGAATTCGGGTGTATCGGTGCTCCTGATCTGATTGTTGAGATACTTTCTCCGGGAAACAACAAAAAAGAACTCCAAAACAAATATGAAGTGTATGAAGAAAGTGGGGTAAAAGAATATTGGATCATTCATCCAAACGAATTGACACTTTTGATCTATACGCTGCTTGAAGGGAAATATGTACCCTCCAAACTTTTTACAATAGGTGATATTGTGAAATCAATTTGCATCCCGGGATTCGAACTTGACCTGGAGGATATTTTCTCAAATCTGGAATAATAAAATCCCAAGCATTTTACCTGGGATTTTATTATTCTAAAACTTTTTACTCACATTCACACCAAAGGTTCCTGCTGACTCAGGCAATGGAAAGATCCCAATCCCCATATCAAATCCAAAGAATCCACACCCACCACTTTCCTGTCCGAGAAGCATCCACTGAGGATATCCAATGCCTTGTCATCATTGTCATCCCTGAAGGTTGGAACGATCACATATTTATTGGAAACATAGAAATTTGCATAGGAAGCCGGCAATCTCATGTCTTCGAACACGATCGGCGCAGGCATCGGTAGCTCAATGATATTGAGCTGCTTGCCATCTTCCAACCGGAGTTTTTGAAGCAAATCCAGATTTTCTTTCAAGGGCGCATAATTCTCGTCGGAGGCATTCTGCTCCACCACGGTCACCACGGTATCCGCATTGACAAAACGGGTCAAGTCATCGATATGCCCATCGGTATCATCTCCCAAAATACCGTCATTCAGCCAGAGTACGTTGCTGACACCGTAATAATCGATGAGATATTGCTCGATCTGTCCTTTGGAAAGGTGAGGGTTTCGGTTGGGGTTGAGCAGACAGGCTTCCGAGGTCAGCACGGTCCCCTTGCCGTTGAATTCCACGGAGCCACCTTCCATGACGATGCCCGGCGTAAAACAGGGAATATTCAGGTATTCTGCAATCTTGATGGGAATCTGGTTGTCCAGGTCATAGGGAGGATATTTTTCACCCCAGGCATTGTAGTTCCATTTGACCAAGGCTTTTTTGCACTCGGCTTCCGGATTGATCAAAAAAGCCGGCCCATGATCCCTGCACCAGGCATCATTGGTAGGAAAAAAATGAAACTGGATATTGCTCAGGTCCGCATTTGCCAACACCAAATGTGCCGTAGCAAATTGTCTCATGGCCTCATTGGCGACGTTGATGTGGACCAATTCTCCCTCAGCGACCAGTTTGATAAATTCTGCATAGGCTGAAAATATCGTATCGATCTTTCCTGGCCAAGAAGCTTCCTTGTGCGGCCAGCTCAGCCATGTACTGGCGTGCGGGCCAAATTCAGCGGGAAATATATAGCCTAGGGAGGCGGGTGTGACCTTTCCCGATTGGGCAAGGCTAAAAATCTCAGAGACGATGGGATTAATCTTCATCGATAAAGCGCTTTAAAATGGGTGAGTAGCTATCAATCCTTCTGTCCCTGAGGAATGGCCAATGGGTTCTGTACCGCTCGGATTTGTCCAAATCGATTTCCTCTACATGGACTTCCTCGGCGATATGGTCCGCTTGGTAAATCACTTTTCCGAAGGCATTGGAAAAAAAAGAACCACCCCAGAACCTCATATTTCCTTCTTCGCCGACTCGATTCACCGAAATCACGGGAATACCGTTGGCTACGGAATGCGAACGCTGGATGGTTTGCCAAGCCTGGTATTGGTCTTCATTCGTTTCGGCATCCTGCTCCACGTGCCAGCCGATCGCCGTTGGATAAAACAACATTTCGGCACCCATCAGGGCGGTGATCCTGGCCGCCTCCGGATACCATTGATCCCAACAAATCAAGACACCGATAGTGGCAAACTTGGTTTTGAAAACCTTGTAACCCAAATCACCGGGAGTGAAATAAAACTTCTCATAATAGCCCGGATCATCCGGAATATGCATTTTTCGGTATTTTCCGAGGTAAGTTCCATCCGCATCCAATACGGCGGTGGTGTTGTGGTAAAGTCCACTGGCCCTTTTTTCAAACAGCGAGGCAATGATCACCACACCCAATTCTGCGGCAAGCCCTGATAAAATATCGGTGGATGGGCCAGGTACGCTCTCGGCCAATTTGAAATTTTCGTATTCCTCCACATCGCAAAAATACAGCGATCGAAACAATTCCTGAAGGCAAACAATCTTTGCACCTTTTGCGGCGGCATCTCTGACGCCTGCGATGGTTTTTTGCAAATTGGATGCTGGGTCATTGGAGCAGCTGAGCTGAACAATTCCTACATTTACAGTTCTATTTGACACCTTGAATTCCTTTTTTGATATACAATTTCTTGATTATGGGCAAATATAAGCCCCTTGATTTGGTAAACAAAGATATTTTTCAGCACCACAGCCGGTTTCCAATCTAGATCCCAAATGCGCCACAACTTCCTGTATTTTGACAAAAAACCCTTTTATCAAACTTGGAATATTGGAAAAAATCGATTGGCTCAGAGATTCTTAGCCATTCCCAAGAGCCAACATTCGCTGCAAATCATTTTTGGGCAAGAAAAACAGGTCTTTTGACCGCTTCTCACGGATCCACCTGCCTTGTTTTCTCCCCAATGAATTCTCTTTATATTTGCAGCAACTCAAATATAATGTATCATGAATAAAACCATCATTGCTCTGGTTGCAGCAGGAGCCACGATCTACGGCTGCAGCAAAGCGGAAGAAAAAACAGCGGATATGAATCCTTTCTTTGAAGCGTACAATACGCCTTTTGAAGTCCCTCCTTTTGATCTCATCAAAAACGAGCACTTCGTCCCGGCACTCCAAGACGGCATCAAAAAGCAGCAAGAGGAGATTGATGCAATCGTCAACAATCCCGATGCGCCCACCTTTGAAAACACCATCGAGGCGATGGAATATTCCGGGGAATTGCTCAATAAAGTCAATACTGTATTTGGCAACCTGAATGGAGCCAACACCAACGACACGCTTCAGGGAATCGCAAGGGACATGGCGCCCGAACTTTCCAAGCATAGCGACAACATCAACCTCAACGAGAAGCTTTTTGCGAGAGTAAAATCCATCTGGGACAACCAGGAAAACTTGGGGCTTAATCCAGAACAGGCCAAACTGTTGGAGAAAAAATACAAATCCTTTGTCAGGAACGGCGCAAACCTGAACGAAACCGACAAAGTAAAATTGAGAGAAATCAACAGCAAACTCTCCACCCTTGGCCTTCAGTTTGGTCAGAATATCCTGGCCGAAACCAATGCCTACAAATTATGGGTCGATCAGGAATCTGATTTGGCTGGACTACCTGCGGGCTTGATCGAAGGTGCTGCCGGCGATGCCAAAGCAGCAGGGGAAGAAGGCAAGTGGCTTTTCACGCTTCAGAACCCAAGTGTAATGCCCTTTTTGCAATATGCCGATAACCGCGAACTCCGGAAACAAATCTGGGAGGCTTACAAAAACCGTGGCGACCAAGGCAATGACAAAGACAACAAAAAGAACGCGATCGATATTGCCAATTTAAGAATGGAGAAAGCCCAACTCTTGGGTTACAAATCCCATGCAGACTATGTCCTGGAAGAAACCATGGCCAAGAATGCGGAAAATGTCTATAAACTGTTGAACCAACTCTGGACGCCGGCTTTGGCCAAAGCCAAGGATGAAGCGGCGGACATGCAGAAAATGATCACTGCCTCAGGTGGGGATTTTCAACTGGAGCCTTATGACTGGAGATATTATGAAGAGAAAATCCGTCAGGAGCGTTTTGAATTGGACGAGCAAGAGGTGAAGCCTTATTTCAGCTTGGACAAAGTTCAGGAAGGTGTCTTTATGGTCACCAACAAACTTTTCGGACTGCAATTTGAAGAGATCAAAAATATCCCCGTGTATCATCCCGATGCGAAGGCTTATGAAGTTAAAGAGGCCGACGGATCACATGTAGGCGTATTGTATATGGATTTCCACCCTAGGGCTTCCAAAAGAGGTGGCGCATGGATGACTTCCTACCGACCACAGCAAACCCTGAACGGCGAGCGAAAGGCCCCCGTGATTTCCATCGTTTGCAATTTCACCAAGGCTACGGGCAATGCTCCCGCCTTGTTGACCTTCGACGAGGTGACCACCTTCTTCCATGAATTTGGACATGCCTTGCACGGATTGCTTTCCAATGTGCAGTACAGAAGCCTTGCAGGCACTTCAGTCCCAAGGGATTTTGTGGAGCTTCCTTCACAAATCATGGAAAATTGGGCAACTGACCCAGCTGTATTGAAACAATATGCAGTGCATTACAGCACAGGAGAAGTGATTCCAGATGCGTTGATCGAGAAGCTGAGCAAAAGCGGGACTTTGGGTCAAGGTTTTGGAACCACGGAATATTTGGCTGCTTCCCTTTTGGATTTGGATTACCATACCCAGGAAACGGCCATCACGGCCAATGCTGGAGATTTTGAGACTGCATCCATGGAAAAGATCGGCTTGACTGACAATATCATTCCAAGATACAGAAGCACCTACTTCAACCATATTTTCTCTGGAGGCTATTCCGCAGGATATTACAGCTATATCTGGTCAGGTGTATTGGATACGGATGCTTTCCAAGCCTTTAAGGAAACGGAATTGTTCAACCAAGAAAAATCCCAGGCTTTCAGAAAAGAGATCCTGGAAAGAGGTGGAACGGATGATCCGATGAAAATGTATGTAAAGTTCAGAGGCGCTGAACCCAAGATCGATGCCCTTTTGAAAAAAAGAGGATTGGATCAGGTCAGTGTTGAAAGAACGAATTAAGTTATTTCAAAGCGCTTAAAAAAAACCCAGACTGAAATCCAGTCTGGGTTTTTTTTTGTGACTTTATGGTTTAACCCGTGTTTTCGGGTTTTAACCCATACTCTATCAGCTTTCAACTAATGGTCTGTGAGGACACAGACCATGGGAACAGAGTTTTAGCCCGCGTTTCCGGGTTTCAGCGAGTATTCTATCAGATATTAACACCTGTCCATTCGCGATGCTACTTCGGGCTGAAAATGGTCAAAACCTATCCTAATGGTCTGTGAGGACACAGACCATGGCAATAGAGTTTCAGCCCGTTTTTCCGGGTTTTAACCCGTATTTTCGGGTTTCAGCCCGATTCTATCAGGTATAACACCTATCCATTCGCGATTCTACTTCGGACTAAAATTGGCCAAAACCCATCCCTTCGTCCCTGTATTCGACTTCACCTTAGCGGTGCTTTGCCTTTGACTGAAAAGGCGCTGTTTTCCTTGCAAGGTCCACTTCCTTCACGAAACCCTTACATCCGTCGGATTTAAATCTAATCAATCTTCCGGAGCGGCTGGTATTTTTCGGAGGACAAAATTCAGATTTTCCTTGTAATCCCCATCTGCCAAAGCAAGGATTTCAAACTCAAGAACCCCAGGCTCGGAATCAGACTGCATAAACTCCAGCTGCTTGGGATCTATCCTAAGTGTATACTTCCCCGGCAAAAGCCCATACGCATAAAAGCCACCATCGGAAAAAGTCCTCAAGACTTCCTTGGATTCGACTTCTTCTCCATCCTTCTCAAGGATAAGGCGAAATCCTCCCAGCCCTTGCAAACTGCCATTCTGTTCTGAATAAACAAATCCCTCGATGATGCCGGTTTGGTAAAGGGGAATATCGATGCTCCTGAACCTGTTGGGCTCCGCAATAAAGGAGAATTTCTTAATCTTGGGCGCCAGGTTTGGATTGGGAAGGGCATTGATATCCACTTCCATTTCGTACTTCCAATAGCTCTGGAGTTGGGTGATGCGCAGAATGCCATCGGAACCCAGCAGCATGTTTGCGGAGCGATCCAGCCTCACCGCTTTGGCAGGAACAACCTCCTCTCCTTCGTCAAAAGCCCCGTTTTCATTCTTGTCTATAAACATCCTGACGGACACCCCTGACCGAGTGACCTGATCCCTGTTGGTTGGCAACATAAGCCCTGAAGGGTCAATTCCAATGGAACCACTGAAGGTTTGCTGTGCCACATAGCTGTCTTTTCTTGCACTGAACTGGGTGGAAGACCGTATCGCGGTGAAATCATAGAGAAAGCCAACTTGGAGTTGCCCGGCTTTCCTGACCATATCTTGTTCATATCCCAGTGTAAACCTTCCGGTTTTCAATAGCGTCTGCGAAAGCAGCACACTGTAAGACTGTGGCTGCCTGATATCGGTATCGTAGCGAAACTGCCCTCTCAAGAACATGCCACGGACAAAAACAGGCACACTTGGACTTCTACGGACCGTATAGGTCATGGAGCCGGTGAGCAGTGCCAAGGAAAGCGCTCCGGGTTGCCCCAATCCAGTTCCCCCTTCGGTGATGTCGTTGATTCCATTGATTCTTTCCCGATAATTGACACGCGTGACTACCCGTCCGATTTGTGTATTGATATCTGCCTGATAATTGGTCCTGACACCATTTTCAAACCAGAGTCTTTCGCCTGCGATCCTAAAACCTGAAAATTTACCAAATACCTTAAAGGGATAGAATAGGTTCAGGTTGGCATCTCGGACTTGGCCCAAAAAATTGAATTCAGAACCCGGAACATGTTCTGTGTATTGGGCATTGATGCTGGTATTGTTGGCATAGAAAACCGATCCGGAAGCTTGATAGTAGCGGTTGGGCAAAATGTCCACATTCACCAAATATTGTTGAAGCAATCTTGCAGAAAGCCCAAATACACCGTAGGTATTGTTTACCCCAAATAAAGATCCTTGGTCAACTCCAGCACGTACGGTCAGCGCATTGGTAATCCCGTAAGCAATGTCTGCGTGCCCAACGGCTTCTGTACCCAGGCTATCCAAGCCGAATTGGGGCAAGCCTGCCTGTATGTTGTAGGTCACAAAGCCTTTCGGCAAAAAGGTAAAGGGAATCTGCAGCTGTCTGTCTTCTGTGATCACCTCTCCCTGTGGGGTATAAATCCGAATACCCAGCCGGATGGTTCCAAAAGTGATGGGGGCATTGAACCGATAATATCCTACCTCATCCGCCCTTAGAAAATCGACCAATTGGCCACCGATCAGCAATTCCACTTCAGAATCGGGGGCTGTATAACCATCAATGACAAAAACGTCAAGTTTCAGTCTGGGGATCACGGGATTGTTGGTGACACCCACTCCCAAGAGTCGGGTAGAATTGTTGAACCCGGAAGTATTGATCTGGCCAACACTGATACTGGTGATCGCCACATTGTCATCCGGCCGCATGCCACCCGGCAATACATAGCGCCATCGGACTCCGGAAGTGTTTGCAAAAAGATTGCCGTTTTGCAGGTTTCCTGCGAAAACCCCTTGCAAATCCCCTCCCAAAAACTCCATTCCCCCATTCAGCAAAAGCCCTAGACTGCGTCCACTTTCCGTTTGGGTGGTATTCAGGTTGTAATCCAACATCCCGGGAGCGATCAGTTTTCTTTCCCGGTCATACAGTAAAGGTGCATCCGAGGCCTGCCCGGATTGGCGCTGTTGAAGTCTTTTGCGGAGTGCTTCTCTTTTTTGTTTGTCATCCACCGGCAAAGCGCCTTCAGCGACCAGGCTAACGGATAGCGCATAGATATTGGTCGAAAAATTCAATCCGAAAATCCTCGAGAAATAATCCGGATGCAGGTAAAGATCCATTTCTCCCAGGTAAAAGTTTTCGGCAGACAAAACCTCTGTTTTGCCCTTGATTACTGCAGTCCCCAAAAGAGGATCAATGCCCCATTGGTCATTCTTCCCGGGAAAAGTCCCTTTGAGGCCTTTTCCATTTTCGGTACGCTCTGAGGGAATGTAAAGCAAGCTCAATACTTCTCCCATCGGAAGAAAAGGGATATCGCCAAAAAAAACAGCATTCAGGTAAACCTGCCCAAGAGCCGGATAGGTAAAAGTCAGCAAAGCTTCTCCATCAGGTTCTTGCTGGGCAAGCAAGTCCTTTGGAAAAAAACTCAAGGCGAGAATGCAAAGTGCCACCGGCAGTTTTCGCAATTTTCTTAGGAATCGAAAAAACCCGATGAAATTCAAGTTGACTTTGTCTTAAAAGATGGCATAGATTTTCCAGGGATAAGGCAATTGGCCAGTATCCGATTTTTCAATTTGGGTGAAATGTTTTTTTTTACTGGATGCGCACAGCAAGTGTTTTGGTGATCGGTGTGGCCTGAACCAAATCCGAGGAAGGAATGTCCGCACGTTTGGTTTCGTATTGAAGTTCCACGGTATAATCTCCTGCGGGTAGATTTTCAGGAAGGGTGATTTCCACTTTTCGTTTTCCGCTGAAGTAAAGGGCAACGGTCTGCTGCTGTGTGGCGACGGTTTGTTGGGCTGCATTTTTAAGGCTGGCAGAGACGCTTCCCAAGAAAGGTGAATTTCCGGTGGTGGTGAATTCCGGGATCACATTCAGTTTGCCTTCAGACTGGATGGTTTCTACATTTCCGATTTCAAGACCTGTGCTGGTCTGTCCGTTTTTGTAGAATGCAGCAATCACTTGATCAAAGCGGAAGTTTACCTGGGTGGAAACCCCTTCTGTGGCGCTTTCCTCGATGTCCGGAGTCTGGGCACTGGAGGTCACTTTGATCCTGGTGAATTGCATTCCAGCGGGAAGAGATCGGTCGGGACGTACCTGAAGCCTTACGGTCTGCTGCTGAAATGGGGCCAGGATAAATGTTCTAGGAAAAGAGCGCAATCTGTCTCCCATACCTACTTGTCCTGCGCGAACAGAATCTCCATAGACCATGATCAAGCTTCCGTTTTCATCATTTCCGGGATAGCCAAAAAGAAAGCTGACGCTTATTTCCTGAGCAGTCTCAGAAGGATTGGTGATGTAAAGGGAGGCAATTCCATTGGCATCCATAAAGACTGAAGTCGGCGCGATTGAAACCTGGGCAAGACTTGGCAAGGCAAATGCCATTGACAAGAATAAATTAAGTGCAATACGGTATTTTTTCATTCGGGAAAGATAAAAAAGCCGGCGGTATATCCGCCGACTTTTAGGGTTTTAAGATTAATTATATTCAACTTCAATATTGAAGAGTCCAGTGTATAATCCTACAGTCTGCGCAGTAACAAACCGGGGAATGGTGCCACCAACCCAAAGGAAGAAAGCATTATCAACAAGTGTTACTGTGGTAGCACTTGCTACTAGACCGGCAGTTTCTTGTTCAGCATCTGTTTCAGCACCCACAACTTGTGGGGTCATTGTCATTGTTGCTACTCCGTCAGCAGTTTCTGTCAACGTTACAGTTGCATCGTAAGTAACTGTAACTTCAGTATTAGCTCCACCCAAATCGAATCTCGCAACATTTGTTTGTGTACCCGTGTTCGCGTTAGATTCCCCATTTGCATCTAGGACAATGTCTCCCGGCGTGGTTGCTGATAGCGTTCCAAAAGCAATAGCATTCTGAGTTACGTCCAATTCAATAGTCAAATCGGCAAGAATTGTAGCAGAAGCTGGTGCCGTTGCGGTCTTTTGCGCGTAAGCAGTACTTCCAAGGCCTGCGAAAAATGCGGCCATCATGAGTGATTTTAAAATTGTTTTCATTGTTTGATTTGTTTGATTGTGAATTTTGTTTTTAAATCTTCTTAAAAATCTAGGTGAATCTCCCTGATTCTCCCCAGTAATCTTGTCTTAAATGTTACATAAGCGATTCTTTTTTGGTTGACAATAAATTTCACAGCTATGGGTATTCTATTTTTGCAACAATCCCCTTTGTTGCCGGCAGTCCCAGCCAGGCATGCAGGCTATTCGCCAAGGGTTCTAAATTCCGGATCAGCATTCCCCTATTGTCGAGTTGTAAGGTTTGGTTTCCTTGGGACACTATTTCTGCCTGGGCGAAATTGACCGTGCCGTCATTGAGGAAATAAACCAAGCCATCATAGTATTTGCCCGAGTCCACTTCCCGAAGATCGAGCAGGACCGTCAGGTTTTCATTTGCGACCATCTCTATCCAAATCATTTGCTGATCGGGATTTTCCGGATTGGGACCGATCACCTTGGACTTAAAACTCACCCCTGCCGGGAGTTCCAACCGGAAACTCACAAACTGCCCCATGACTGTTCCACTGCTCGAAAGCAGCAGTATCAGCACGAAGAGGATGAAATGTCTTTTATCAATCATAACTGGAAAAAGAAACGTTGATATTGATATTTCCTTCATAAACCCCGGGAAGAACGGCTCCTATGGGGCCTAAGGTGGCATAGAAATAAAGATAGGCCTTGGCTTTTGGCCGGGTGTAACCCCCGTGCTCCGGAGTTGGCGGTGGTCCGGGGGCGCCTGACATCCTTCTGTTTACCGGAAAGACGATCGTGTTGAACCCCAGGGGAAGTTCGATGGCACTGCCTTTTCCGGAAAGATGATCCGCTGCACTTTGGTTGTTGTATGCGATCCGCAGCTGGAAAGGGACCGTTTCCTCCGCATTCCCTTCAAGGGCCAAAACATTTGGCGCATCCACCTCCACCACAAGATCAAAGCCTTCCGGGGCTTCGATCTCATAAATAACCGTTTGCCCATCGGTGATCCCAATGACAACAGCCTCGCTGGAAGCGGTGATTGCCGCCTGCTTTTGATTGAAATTCAAGCCTGGCATTGCTCCTTGGGGCGATGTCAATATGATATCATCACTCCCCGTCCAGGTACTGAAACTGATCCGCTGCGCCCACGAAACCTCCATTCCTGAAAAAATCAGGAATACAAAGACCAGCAGTCCTTTGTTCATTGCGGTATGGGAGCGTTTCAAATTCATTTGTTCATTTAGATATATTCCAACTCAATCGTAAATTCAGATAAATAAAGCCCCGGGGTGGCTTTGGACAAGTCAAGGTTTGCACCGAGCCAAACATACAATTCCCCAGTGGCACCGATTGGCACTACTGCTTCCCCCACGTCCAACAAGGCACTTTGGAACTGTATATCATCCCTTGCCGCACTCAGGGAATACTGTGCGAAAACCGTCCCTCTCCCCCCATTTTGTTCTTCCAGCAACTCCGTTTGGAGGAAGGTTATCCTCACCCTAGCCCCTCTGTTTCCGGTGATCTTAAACATCCCTGCATAGCTGCTTGTAATCGGAGAAACAAGGATCTGATTTTCCACCACGATCGGGTTGATCAGGTCCAAGTTCCGGATGGTCAGCATCTGCAGATTGTCGGTGACTGTAGCGGTCGCATTGACCGTAAGGGTTGCCTTTCTGGTATCCTGTCCGTAAGAATACTGCGACACCAAGAGCCCAATCATAAGGATATATAGAAGTTTCTTGATCATACCTTAATTCTTAATCAATTTTTGAGTCAGCAACTGCCCTTCGCTAATGAGCTGAACGATGTACATTCCAGCAGCAAGCGATCCCCCCACCATTTCGATTTCCTGTATTCCTGCATTGTATTTCTTGTAGGGGTAAAATGCTTTTTCCACCCCATTCATATCCAAAACCCGAATCTCTGCCTCCGTTTCGATCGGGAAGTAAAACTTGATCTTGACATTGGTTCTGAATGGATTGGGGACAGGGGCAAACAACTTTGGGAAGTCCGGCCTGTATGTGATTTCTCCACCAAGATATTCTCCCCCCACCAAAATGGAAAAAGGACGCTTTGGCGTGGATGGATTTACCCGCTGATTGGGCTCACCGGTCTCATAAGGGCTTCGGAAAACCACCGCACTTGGTGCCTTCATCCCACCGTTCATCAATTTTGAATTGGTGGTACCCAGGATTTCCGGTGCTTTGAAATTGAAGTCGTATCCATTTTGAACGGTCATGTCAATCGCCTTTTGCTGGAGATGGTCCATCAGGACCAATGAAACCTCCGAAGGCCAATCGGTTGGCAGTTCCCAGTAGAGACTGTAGTTTCCATTGAGTGCCTTGCCACCCTTTGCCGCTGCGATATGCAATGGGATGGATCTTTCCTGCTGGTCGAGCGCCGGAAGATGATTGATCACCAAAGGGCTGCTGGTTCTCAGCGATCCGTAGGTATAGAGCAGCAGCCAATTGTCGGAAAGGGACTCGAGCTGATAGGCATCATAGCGGTCCTGTCCTTCTTTTCCAAGCTCGGAGAAGCTGATATAAGAATCGGCCTTCATGCCCTCCCCTTGCAGTTGCAACTGGATGTTCAAAGGATCCTGTGTCAATTTTCTTCCCACATAGTCCCTTGACAGGAAGGACTTGGCCGTGTTGCCAAAAGTCAATACAGGTGAGCTTGCATTCGTCTTTACCCAGAATCCTTGAAAAGGGGCCAACCTTCCTGAATTGAGGTTGCCGGTGTTCCCGTTAGAGGTCAGAAAACTGCCCTGTCCGCTGTTGGCATTGGGATCCCAGACATAGATCGTCTCATCCACGTTGGTTTTAACCCAACCTGACCCAAAATAATCGATCACACTGGCAGAAGGATTGGCCAGAAGGTTGAAGCCCTCATCCGAGACGTTGACCTCGAGCAATCCATCCCCTGACACGATCAGACTGGTATCCCTTCTGGTGAATGAAACACCAAAATTAAAGGGTGTACTTCTTATATTCGGCTCGATGCCGGTTGATTTCAGGGTAATCGGAAGATTGTCTCCATAGGGCAATCCATCGGAGGGTTTGGTCGCACCATTAAAAACAAAGGCATAATGTCCTCTTCCCAGGCTGACCATTTCGCTGCTGTTGCTGGGTCTTCTCCAGCCCTGTAAACTCGTTCCCTTGTCGGTTTCGCTCCACCACAAGAGATTGGGCTGCAATGTGGAGAAATTGGATCCAGGAAATCCCTGGGTCACCATCCCTTCAAGAAAATCCGCATAAGTCGTCATGACAGGACTTCCCAACATCCGCCATCCTTTGACGCCATCCAGTAACTGATGAACTTCCAATACCGGTGTACCCAACCCAAGATTATTATATTTTGACCCCGACTCCAGGACCAACATCGCATTGGTCTCGGTCATGATCTCAGAATTTGTATTGAGGGTGAAAGTTGATCCCGGTTTCAGTATCAACTTGGCCCCCTCCCGGATGATGACTTCACCACTAAGACTGATAGAAACAGTTCCTAAAATGATCGGGTCGTTGGCTGTCTGGGGGATCAGGATAGTTTCTGTCTCTCCCAAAAGCGGGACCTGATTTCCACACCAGTTATTAGGATCGTTCCAATCTGAAGTCAAACCCAGCCATTCAAAACGGAAAGTACATCCTTCACCCAAGGCAAATTCCCCGAAACTGCTCAAACTGATTACTTCTGTACTGGAGGCTGTTCGGACCCCAACCTGCTCATCAGTCCAATTCCCAAGTAGCAATCTCCTGGCAAAAAGTGAATTTGGGTTTGCATTCCCCAGAACATCAGTGGCGACAAAATTTAGAACAGCACTATAGTCCGTAAACCCGCCAACACCTGAATTGCTTAGTTTCCACCTTCTTCCAATCACTTTTTCTGCACTCAAGCCTGCTCCATCAGGCAATTCGCCTGCCGCTGGCACGAGCGCGGCCGAAGAGGCCTCCAAAAAGCCCGAGCCGGAAGTGATCCCGCTGAAATTAAGGTTTATCGGCGTATAAGCTGTGTCATCTCCTACGGGGAAATCTAGGTTCAGATTTTCTACATTGGGGACATATCTTTTCAAAACACCATAGATAAACCGACTGCTGCCGGCACCTGTGACCTCTCCCGCAAAGCCGGGCGTGCCCAGTGTCAGTTTATTGTCATTGGTATCGATGATTCCCTGGCTCAATGTGAGCGTATTGGCAACACTTATGCCTGAGTCCAGAGAAATCCCCAATCCATTGTCAAGGGTCAGGTTATAGAACGGGGTTTCGGAAATACCCGAAAGGATTTGCCGTTCTGCCCCTTTGAAGGTAATAGTGGTGTTGTTTGGCAAAACCGTTCCTGTCCCGTTGTTTTTGAAATCATTATAGATGTCGAAATTTCCGCCAAAGGTTTTGTTCCCTTCCCCACTTATCCTCAGATTGGAATAGCCGGAAACAGGGCCATTCGGGTTGACCAGTGTTTGCGCAATATCTCCGTTATAATCAACGGTATTGGGGAAAGTGGTCGCGTCGAAGATTCCCTGGTTGGTAAATACCCCGCCAATGCCCAGTACTGCATTTGCCTGCGGCACCAGCACGGTTCCCGTGGAATTGATAAGAGTATAGAAATTCGTTGCTCCTGATCCGGATACCGTACTCGTTTCGATCTGGCTGGTTCGTGGATAATCAAAGACCACGGTGCTGGTTCCGGGCAGGAATTTCCCGTTGTTGGTCCAGGAGCCCACGCCACCGTTGTTTTTAATTCCCCCCTTGATCAACAAATAACCATCCGAACCGTCCAATTCACCCTCGGGATCAATGGTAACGGATTTTACGGTTGCCCCGGGACTGGACAGATTGCCTTGCGGCACTATCGCCACCCTTGGCGACTCCGTGATGGAAGGGATAATCACGTTGGTTGTATCCGTGGGCACGAAACCGGCAGACCAATTGGGCGTCGCATTCCAACCCGTGGTCGCTGCTCCGAGCCATCTGTTTCCTTCAATGAAAGTGTTTCGGATCATCCAGTATTTGGTCTGTCCACCTACTGCCTCACCTGTCTGGAGGTATTGGATCCCATGTCCGGTCAACTGCACCCAGTTGTCGGAAAAACTTTGCGTGGTTTTTCCATGCTCATGGGGGGTATTGGCAGATACATAGGGGATATGGTGGTCCCAAAGCACCAAGCCATTGTCGGTATTCCCATTTATCTCAGCGGCTGCATAATTCAACTTGATGGCATAGGTCGTCGGTGCGGTTCCTCCCGTCCGGATCACTTGATAAAGCCGCTGAACCGCCTGCGGCATGTTGGCATGAACACCTCTGTCGGGTCCTTTGGTGATGATGAACAGGATTGCCGAAGGAAGTACACCCGCTCCGTTGGATGAAAAGATAAGGGAGGTATTCGGATTGCCGAAAGTGTATTCTGTGTTGTTCACAAATGTCGTCCGTCTCACTTTCCCTGTGACCTCGCCCGAACCCAAGGTGGAGGCAGTCGCGCCCATGTTGAGTATTTTGGAATCCAAAATATCATGGGACTGCGTCATGGTGGTGGTCAGGTTTTCCGAGGCGGTGATGATATTGGAATAATTACCATAGTTGGCCACCATGTCCAGACTTCCATCCCTGGCATTTGGACTTAGGGAAACGAGATTCAAAATACCGTTGACCGTCAGGTCGGTATTTGCCTTGACACCCGCAGGGTTGTTCACGGTGAGATTGTGAAAATTAAGGTTTGCGGTTCCCGCCAATGTTTGTCTGGCCGCTCCGGAAAGCAAGAAGGTGCTGGTATTTGGGATCAATTGCCCGTTCGAGGTCAAATCCCCGGAAAGGGAAACCGATTCCGAAGCTGGAACGGTGAAATTCGCCCCGCTGCTGATATTGAAAGTATTGAAAGTACCCGAACCGATAAAGGTCCCTGACAATACCTCGGTCAGGCCGGGAACGGTCAAGGTGCTTCCCGTGGCATTGACTGTTCCGGAACCGCTGTGGGAAACCCGAAGGTTTCCAAAGGTATTGGTTCCGGTGATGGTTTGGGTGATGTTTGCGCCGTTGAAAACGAGTGTACTTAGATTGGTATTTGCCGTCCCGTTTTTTATCCAACTTCCTCCCACCTGATGCGTAAAGGCACCCGCAGAAAATGTCGTTCCTGCCCCTATCGTCACGTTGCCGCCAATACTGAGTCCTCTTACTGCTGAAGTGCTGACCGTGCCCGAAAGCGTGAAGCCCCCCCCTACCGAAGAAGTATTGGATTGAAGCGTTTTAATCCCGCTACCACTCAACCCCAAATTGAAGTAATTGGTATTGAATACCGTTTGGGCTGTTCCGTTGTAATTCACCGTGTTGCCAGTTGCACTAGCATTGAGTGTTGAAATGGTGGATGAACCGGTGATTCTTAGTGTGGCATTTGTACCTTGTGAGAGCGAACCAGAGCCAGAAAGGGCTGTCGAAACAACCAATGTTCCATTGTTGGTGTAAGTTCCCGAGATTGTCGTATTGGGAATGGTGATGAGGTTGCTCCCTGCGAAAGTGGATGCCGCACCAGAAAAAGTATGCACTGCAGTATTTGCTGTATAAGCCCCATTGTTGGTCAGGCTACCACCAAAAGAAATGGGTACAATCCCGGTTTCGTTCCAGACCGCACCATTGTTGACCAGAACGTTTCCGGAGAATGTTTTTGCGCCCGTTCCTCCCAAAACAAATGTCCCGCTGGTTCCGCCGCCAATCGTAGTGGATCCTGAGACCGCCAAGGGAAAATTGCTGCCCACTGTGAAAGTGGACCCGTTTCCGATAGCTGCATTTCCAACAACAGTCAATCCCACCACCGTGGTGGCCGTGGCAGTTCCACCCATCGTGAAATTGCCGGAAATATTTGTCGTTCCTGTCTGTAGCGTTTTGGTCCCGCTCCCGGACAGGATCAGGTTGTGGTAATTGTCATTATAAACGGCTTGGTTTGCACCAAGATATTCCACGGTCGAAGCGGGGCCAATGGTGAAGGTATTCCAGCCTGTGGCTGCAATGGGGTTTACTGCTCCCGAAACTCTGAGTGTCCCGTTGATGGTTGCACTTTTGGGACGGCTGCCACCTGCCGATACCGAAACACATTCTACTGTTGATAAACCATCGATTATCAAAGTAGTTAAGGTATTGGGATTACCTTCTCCATTTACAGCAATAGTGGAGAAAATAGCGATGCCTCCCCCTGTTATGATGGAAGGCTGGGTGTTATTATTAGTTGTATTTGAAACCGTCAGTGTTCCAAATTCTCTATCGACATCCATATTCAAAATGGAACCTGCCCCCATAAGAAGATTGGCTCCAACAGGAAGTGATGACGCATTTGTTTGACACCAAACGGCGAACGAAGAAAACAAAAAAAGTAGGGTGAAAAAAACAAACTTGCTTGTCACTGAAAGAAGCTGGAAACAAAATGGAAATGTGTTCGGTAAACGAAAGGGGGAATTGTAACCGCCTCGGAAAACCCAAAATCCACTCTGTTTTTTCATTAATGTTATTTTAGTTAAATAATTATTTAAAACTTAAACCGCCAAGAATTGTTTGACCAAAAACCAAAACATATAGTAGCCTAACAGATATTTATTGTTTTTTATAAAGGGTGATTCACAATCAAACAAAACAACATAATAGCTCCTGGAAAAAGGGGGAAATCCATTAATCCAATTCATTCAGGAAAATAATTTATTTTACTTTTGGGTGATTTCAACTGCATTTTTCAATCACAATAATACATTATAATTCGTAAAAAACACATGAAAACTATATTATCTGTGTTTATTTATGGTTTATTTAGTTAAAAAAAAATTTCCCGGCCATTCCATGATCTAAATCACCTCATTTTTTACACAAACGGTATCAATTTATTTTTTAATGGCTTATGCTGCAATTCAAAAACCCAATCCTTCAGCTAAATCCCTTCGTAAAAACCGGCTCTCTCAATCCGGATTGAAATTTGGAAACGTGCCTCCAAAGATTTTTCGGAAGCGATTCCCCAAGATTCTTCCTTTGGGAAATTCGTTGTGGTTTGCTTAAGTTTACAATGTCTCCTGAAAAATTTAAAAGATGGGCAGGATCTGTTGTGATAAGATGCATATCCTCAAAAAAACTAAATTAAACTCCTCTCATTTTTCCAGAATCCTAACAGTCTTATGAAAATCGCCTTCTATAGCACCAAGTCTTACGACCGGGAATATTTTGAAGAATACCTCCCGAAAACCGCGCACAAAATCACCTATTTCAAGAATGGACTGGAGCTCAACACGGTGTCATTGGCCGCTGGTTTTGATGCTGTATGCGTATTTGTCAATGACAAAATCACCAAAGCGCTGATCAAAAAGCTCCATGAAATCGGCATCAAAGCCATTGCATTGCGGTGTGCAGGTTTCAACAACGTGGATCTGGAAGCGGCAAAAGAATTTGGGATCCGGGTTTTTAGGGTTCCCGCTTATTCCCCCGAAGCGGTGGCCGAGCACACCATCGCGCTGATCCAAACACTGAACAGGAAGACGCACAAAGCTTACAACAGGGTTCGGGAAAACAATTTTTCCATAGAAGGCCTCACGGGTATGAATCTCCACCGCAAAAAGGTAGGCGTCATCGGTACCGGCGCCATAGGCAAGGCACTTTGCAGGATTCTTTTGGGGTTTGGCTGTGAAGTCATCGCCCATGATCCTTTCGAAAATCCCGAAATCAGGGCAATGGGCATTCGGTACGTGGATTTGCAGGAGCTATTAAAGGAGAGTGATATCATTTCGCTCCATTGTCCTTTGACCCCCGAGTCCAAACACCTGATCAACCAAAAAACAATTGGCCTGATGAAAAAGGGAGTGAAGCTGATCAATACCAGCAGGGGTGCATTGATCGACACCAAGGCGGTTATCAAGGGATTGAAAAACGGTCAGATTGGTTTCTTGGGGATCGACGTGTACGAACAGGAAGAAAAGCTGTTCTTCAAGGACCTTTCCGAAATGGTCATCCATGATGATGTCATCATGAGGCTGATGACATTTCCAAACGTATTGATCACTGGACATCAGGCTTTTTTGACAACCGAGGCCCTGCAGGAAATCAGCAAGATCACCTTGGACAACCTGAGCGATTTTGAACTGGGGAAAGAAGTCAAAAACGAAGTCGAATTCCAAAATGTTAAATAATTCCTGAAATTTAAGAGTTCATTCCAAAATTTGACAGCCTTTCTTTACTTCTGTTCATTCCACTGGATCCTGTAATTCAAGATCATATCGAGGTGCAGTAAATTGACTTTGTTGTAAATCCATCCCGGCTGGAGACCGCTTTGGTCCAATGCTTTTTTTGTCATGAGGATCAAATGGAAATCCAGGCCTTTTCCCCAGTTTTTGGGGGCATATTTAGCTGCCAGATTCATTTGGGCATAGGAAGGAAACGCGTATTTGTTGATTAAAAAATTGGTGGGAGAAGGAAGAAAATGAAGCCCCACATGACTGGAGAGTTGAAGGGACCGCTCAGGAAAGGACCGTTGAATGAAAAGCGTCAAGGCATCCACTTTGCTGAAGCCCTCGTTTCTTTCCCTTGGGATAAACGTGAAAAAGGGATCTTTCCCCCATTCCCTGGGGCTCAGAAAGCGGCCGCTGCCTTTGATGCTTGTATAATTCAAATGCAAAACCATCTTGTCGTTTTTCAGCCCAATCCTGGCTCCCCAGATATAATTGAGATCCTCGGGGTTTTTGTACCGCAATGTGGGATCTTGGTTCCCACCCTCTCCAACCCCATGCTGGACAACCCCTTGAAAACCCGAAATGATGCTGTTTTTCCATACTTTGGCCTTCCATTCTTTTTGAAACTCGGCCAAATAGGTGCTTGAAATGTTTTGAACCAAGGTATGGCTCAGCTGAAGGCTCGCTTCTTCTGGCAACCTGTACCGTAGGTCGGTGACACTGACAAAATCACTGAAGGTATTGCCAAAGTAGGCCGAAGGGGCGCCAAATTCATTCCTACCTATCGGATAAACCCCAATGGTCTCTCCGATCCTAAACCAACCGGAAGTGGATCTGGGTGACATCCGCCAGATCAGGTCCCCGCCGAATTGCAATCGGGAGTTTGGTTTATACTTCAGCCTCAGCCCCTCCACAAAGGTAGGTTCCAATCTTCCATCCTGAGGATTGATAAAAGGAGTATTGATCCCCATTCTACCGACACTGGCCGTGAGTTTTTTGTTTTGGAAGGTCAAATGAAGATCCTCCACTTTTTCGAAAAAGTTATTTCCCGCGTCGAGCACATCAAAAAGACCGATCTCATATCGGTTTGTGGCGCCCGTCCGGGGTTCTCTTGCAGAGAGATCAGAACTCAGTATTTTTCCAAAAACCGCATAACTTGCCGTAAGGGAAAACCCATGAAAAGACTGGGTTTTGACCCGCAAGAATGCACTTTGGCCCCAAGCATGATCCCCTTTAAAATCTTGCCAATAACCGGTGGACATAAAATAAGAGCGCAATCCCAATTCAATATCAGGTTTTTTCGATCGCTCATTATTCAAGGAATCTTCCTGTGCATTCGCTTTTGGCACCATGGAAACCAGCAGTAAGATAGCCAGAAAGTTCTTGACCATTATTGGCTTGCTCTGGCAGCTTTGATCGGCGTGAATGGACCAAACTTATGTTGCTCCTCAGGAAAGGTATCCGAAAAAGGCCCAAAAGGATGGTCGATGGGTTTTTTGGAAATGTCCGGCCAATCCTTGGAAAGATCTTTTTGAGGTCTTGGGAGACTGTTGACATAAGCGGCTACGTCCCAAGCCTCTTCATCCGTCAGCATGGGTCTTTCATAGGTAGCACCTAGTGGCATATTTGCCTTCACATAGCCTGCAAATCGGGACATCCTGAAAAGTCCAGCTCCATGGTTGTAACTATTCTCCCCCCAAAGCGGTGGATAGGTATAACCGAGTTTGTCGGCCCGCATCATACCTTGCCCATCTTCCATGTGACAACTTTGACAAAGCTGTGCATAGACGACTTTCCCTTTTATAGGATCAGAGGCCCTATCCAGGAATGGCACCTCATAAATCCCGGCACCTTTTGGCGTTTCTCCTTTTGGCACGTCTCGGCCAAGCCATTCGATGTAGGCAACCATGGATTTCATTTCCCTGCTGTTGGGCGCCAAAACATTCCCATTCAGACTTCTTTCAAAACAGTCATTTATCCTTTTTGGAATATCCTCCATCTGGCCTGACCTTCCCCTTATTTTGGGATAGGTGGCAAACACTGCACTGTAATTGTTCCCGAGGGGAGCTGTGCCGGCATCCAGATGGCAATTTTGGCAATTCATGCCATTTGAGATTTTCTTCACTTTTCCATTTGGCCCCAAATATTCAGAGGTATTGGCGATCAATTCCTTTCCATATTTGATATCCTCGGCATTGGGTTCGTTTTCTACGGAGGACCATTCCGGAGCTTTCCACATGACTTCTTTGGGCATCAGTCCAAGGTAAACCGCTTCAAGGGGTTTCAATAGGGCCATTTCGGTTTTGTCGGGGCTTAGATCCGGGAGGGAACCGCCACGCAGGACAAAAAACACAATTCCTATCAAAAAGGCGGATAGGGCTGTCACAACGACCAGCAGCCCTACCACCAAAGCAATCAGTTTTATAAACGGTTCAAATGCATCCTTCATGTTATAGTTCTTTTGGGCAACTTCAAAAATAGGGAATTTCAAGGATTCGTTGCAGTGACAAAAATCACACTGTCAATATATAGATGAAAACCCAAAAACCCGAGGAAAGCACAAGCAAACCCCTACATCACCAAATTATGGGATGCCAAACATGTTGGAGAAAAAATGATATTCTATAACAAACTCCCCTTACTTGATCACCACCTCCCCGGTATTGAAAACCTTGAGCCGCACACTCAAAAGAAGGGTAATGCCCAAGCCCGTGAATGCAATCAATGCAAATGAAACCTTCAGGCTGAAAAGATCCGCGATAAACCCAATCAAGGGTGGGCCAATGAGAAAGCCAAAGAAAGAAATGGTGGATACCAAAGCCAACGCAATACCAGGTGAATACAATTTGGATCTTCCTGCGATACTATAAGCCACCGGAATGATCGAGGCCACTCCAAAACCTACCAATAAAAACCCGAGTGTTGCTACTTGTATGACCGGGAAGGCGACGGAAAGGCTTAACCCAGTAAATATCAACAATCCGCTTATCCTCAAAATAATGATTTTCCCAAACCTATTGGTCAGTTTATCGGAAACAAACCTGCCCGTGGCCATCGCTCCCATAAAAGCCACGTAGCCCAATGCCACAAAGCGGGCCTCTATTTCGACTACCTTTTTGAAATACACCCCACTCCAATCAAACATGCAGCCTTCACACATCATCCCTAAAAAAGCGATCGCACCGATCCTGAGCAGCAGATCATCCGGCCTTCTCAAAACCATTCCACTGCCTTCAGAAGATTTGGCGTCTTTGAAGACATACCGCTGGCCTAGAAACAACAAAACCAAGGCAAGTCCCGCCACCACCAAATAATGCACGACAGGGATTACCTCAAAATAAATCATCACCGCCCCTATTCCTGCACCTGAAAATCCGGCAAGACTCCAAAGTCCATGAAAGGAACCCAGGATACTTCTCCCATAATTGTCCTCCAACTCAAGCGCTTTGGTATTGAGCGAAATGTTCATGAGATTCCCGATCATCCCGAAAACGATCACGGTGGGAACCAACATGAAAACCGAGGAGCTAAAACCGATCAAGGGCAGAAAAATCGCATACCCGATACCCCCCAGGATGATCACGATCCTGCTTCCAAACCTGTGCACTGCCCAACCTGCCAGCGGCAATGCCACCAAGGAACCCAATGGAAGCCCCAGCAATAAAGTCCCCAATTGGGCTTCAGAAAGCGAAAATTTAAATTGAATGTCCGGAATTCGGGCTGCCCAGGAAGAAAAACACAATCCTGCCATAAAAAACAAACTGCCCAAGGCAATCCTTCTTTTTTGGAGTAGGGTCATTGATTTGATTGGATTAATAGGTTTGAAGCCGCAATTTAACAGAGATTGGCCAATTAAACCCGTGTAATGCATCAGCATTTCTATTCCAGCCTGAAATTGTTTAATAATCAGTCTTTGATCACTCTTTTTGACCTCCCCCGATCGGCAATACGACTTATTCTCCCAATATTCCGATTTTCTTTTGGCTTCAAGCCCATTAGGAATCCTATTGCGTATTTCGGGTCAAAGATCGTTGTCCATTTCTTTTTGTGGATTATCAGAATCAATTTGACCCAAAAAAGGGAAATAAAAATCGGCTTCCGGAGAAACTTTTCATTTTGACAGGGGTTATACCAAAAAGTCAACGCTTATGGAATTCGTCATAGCAGGATCTGTCATCCTTTGTGCCATCTTTATGATCAGAGTCATTATCAAGAAGGTGTTTGATTGAATCAAACCTCCCCAACTTAAGCAAAACCATTGCTCCATTTTTAAGTGACCGTTCTCTGCGATCATGGACTATTTTGGTTGACGCAGAAGAAAACCCAATCCTAATTTTCATTTAAGCCATTTTATGCCCTAGATGAAGTGGTGAGGCCTGAAATTGATTCATCATCAGCCGATTGTTTATTATTGACTTTACCGTAACGGGACATAGCCGGATTCACCAAATTTTCTGGTAGTTACAGCCGTAATTGAAAACGGAATGCATATTTCAGGTTTAAGCTAACCCTGAAGAAGAATCAAAGCCAACAAAAAAGCCACTTTCTTAAGAAAAGAAAGTGGCTTTTACGCTGTGTTAAAGATTTGGAATTCGTCCTTAATTTGGAAGCTTGTCGGAAAATTTTCCGTAAACCCAAGTCCCGGCAATGGCACTTACCAAAGTGACCAGAATCACTGTGAATCCACTCCCTATCTGTGCAAACAAAGGTCCCGGACATGCGCCAGTCAAAGCCCAGCCCAATCCGAAGATAAACCCTCCGATAATCTGCCCTTTTCGGAATTCTTTTTTCCCGATTTTGATGGTTTCACCATTCATTGCCTTGACGTTGAATTTTTTGATCAGTTGGATCGAGATCAAGCCCACCAAGATGGCGGAACCAATCACACCGTACATAAAGAAGGATTGCAATCTGAACATCTCCTGAATCCTGAACCAGGATACTACTTCTGCTTTGACAAAGATCAACCCGAAAAACATCCCCACAATAAGGTATTTTACAAGTTTCAATCCTTTCTCCTCCTGAACCTGAAGATTCGGTGCCTCGCATTCAATTGGGCTTTGAGCCGCTATATTTTTTTCTATTGTCTTCATGTTTTCTTATTTTAGAATCCTACCAACGCCATCAATGGTCCCAAGAGAAAATGTGTCATCACAAAACCACCCAGCATAAAGAAGATGGTCGCCACTAGGGATGGCCATTGCAAGGAACTTATACCCATGATGGCATGTCCGGAAGTACATCCACCGGCATATCTAGTTCCAAATCCAACCAAGAAACCACCCACAACAAAGAACAAAAGGCCCTTTGCGGTGAACAAATTGTCCCAAGTGAAAATTTCAGCTGGAAGGAGGCTCGAGTAATCCGTAATCCCGAGGGCTGCCAAATCTGCCTGCGTGGACGCCGCCACTACAATTACATCTGGATTGGCAAAGAAAGTCGTCGCAATAAAGCCCCCAATCAAAATCCCTATGACAAAGACTATATTCCACATTTCCTTTCTCCAGTTGTAGGTGAAAAAGGGGATTCCAGCCGGAATACAGGCTGCACAGGCATGTCTCAATGAAGAAGAAATCCCAAAGGACTTATTCCCGATGAGCAAGAGGATCGGTACCGTCAGTCCAATCAATGGCCCAGCAATGTACCATGGCCATGGCTGACTTATCCATTCAATAAATTGTTCCATATTATTCGTTTTTAATTTGTTACGTTTTGATTTTAAAATCTATAATCGAGAGTTACATTCAAATTCCAAAGATCCACTCGGTTGATCCTGTAGGCATCTGAGACTCCTGCAAAATCTTGTGCCGTCTTGTTGACTATCAGAATTTGTCCATCCAACCCATCCAAATACCCCCTAAATTTATAATTCAATGCGCCCGTAAAATGGTAGTAGGAGGGGATGCCATATTTATTTGCTGCATACTTTTCGATGTCACTGTGATTCACCTTTGATGCGCCAAATTCAAGCTTGGTACCTTTCATAGGCAGTTCCGTTTTGTATTTCAATGTCCATGCCTTCACATCTCCACTTCCTTCAAAGCGCTCCCTGGGAAGACTTACATAAAACTGCTCTCTCCCCCATTCCCTTGGAAAAAGGAATCTCCCCTGTCCCATGAATCCCAAGAAATTAATGGAAACTTCTTGTTTTCCTGATTGCAACCCCAGTTTGGCGCCCAATCCCGAGGGTTTTTCATTGGGAAGGATGTACGCTTTTTTGGGATCCTGATTTCCACCTTGGTTGACGGCTGTCTGATAAAAACCCTGAAGGCCTACAAGCAGCTTTTTCTCACCCAAATCATGGGCATAATCCCCTTGGACAAAGTTTAAATTAAACACATTTTCCGCAAAATAATTCCATCCCTGAAGACTGAGCCCATTGTTGTTGTATTTTACACCGGCCATAGCCAAACCCTTCGTTGTTATGTTTCCTTTGTACCCAGAGGGTTCGCCAAAAGGATTTCTTCCAAATGAATACACGCCGAAGGAATCATCCATTTTATACCAGTCCACTGTACCTCTAATGGCCACCGAAGTGAGCCAAGCGCCCATACTTTCCCATTTTTTACTTTTATGGTAGATGCTCAAGCCGCTGAATATATTGGGACGCATCCTGTTGTCTTGTTCATTGAGCATTGGACTATTGACCTTTTGTCTCCCAAATATTGCTTTAAAATTTTTCTTTTGGTAGGAGATGAAAAACTCCTCCAACCTGTCCAAATCCCTGGCGTTTTCGGGATCATGCATGTCATACAGCACAACTTCGTACCTGTTGCCGGCCCCAGTGGTGGGGTCAGCGATGGTCAGGTTGTTTTCAAACAACTGAAATACAAAGAAGCCGCTGAATCCAACTTGAAAACCTTTCCATGCCGGACTCAAGTACCCTAACCCTGCTCCAACCGCCAATGTGGAATAATCCGTCAATGCGCCTTGGTTTATGGTTTGCATGTAAAACGACCTGAAATGGATATCAAACTTTCCTTTTTCAAGATCATGTGACAGACTTTTTCCGGACCTTTCATCCAATTCTGTTGTATCGGAATGTGCTTCTTGGGCTTTCAAAGTCCAAGGCAAAAGCATCAACAACATCAGGAAAATTACTTTCATATCAGGTTTCAAAATTGGGCGTTCTTTGTTTATGTAACAGTGACATTTATCACTTTGATATTTCTCAAATTAAAAATGGCAAGAATTGATTCTTGCCATTTTCTTTATTTATTCGGTGTTAAACCCGTGTGATGCATTCCCAAATTCATTCAAGCTTGAAATTGCTTGATAGTCCGTCTATGTTCATTATTTTTGACTTCCGCATATCGGTTTTAAGCCTTGTTCTTCAAATAGTCTGACTTTCTTGCAGCTTCAACCCAATTGGGAAACGGAATTCATATTGCGGATTCAACTCTTTTTAAAGCAGGGTAGATGGACAAACGTATTCACTTACCTTGAATTTTTCTGATTCCTTGATGGCTTTAAATCCACCTTTCACGTCGATGAGATTGTCAAAACCCCTTGCTCTCAAGATAGAGTTGAAAACCATGGATCGGTATCCCCCTTCACAGTGTACATAATAGGTTTTGTCTTTATCAATTTTGGCCATGCTATCATTGATATAATCCAATGGCGCATTTTCCGCATCGATGACATGCTCACTTAGGTACTCACTGTTTTTCCTGACATCGAGGATATTCAAGGGGCCTTCTTTTTTCTGGATCTCAGCAAGTTCCGCTGCGGTGATAGAAACAATGGTATCCAGCTCTCTTCCTTCCGCTCTCCAAGCTTCGATGCCCCCTTTGAGGTAACCCAAAGAATGATCATATCCTACCCTTGCCAATCTCGTGATGACTTCTTCTTCATTTCCCTCATCTGTGATCAAGAGTATTTCCTGTTTCAAATCCGGGATCATGGCTCCTACCCAGACGGCGAAGCTTCCTTCGATTCCGATATTCACGGAATTGGGCACAAATCCTTTGGCAAAGACACCAGCCTCACGGGTATCCAAAAGGATCGCACCGGTTTCGTTGGCTGCTGCTTCGAACTCTCTAGGTGTGAGCGGTCTTATTCCCCTTTCCAAAACTGTGTCAATGCTTTCATATCCTTGGATATTCATCATTACGTTTTGGGGAAAATAGGCAGGAGGAGGAGTCAGT
Organism: Rhodonellum sp.; assembly: GCF_030656585.1. Taxonomy (NCBI): domain Bacteria; kingdom Pseudomonadati; phylum Bacteroidota; class Cytophagia; order Cytophagales; family Cytophagaceae; genus Rhodonellum; species Rhodonellum sp. The sequence goes on along the minus strand of NZ_JAUSPP010000028.1, from coordinate 79,006 downwards.
CCAGTGATCACTTCTTTGATAAACTGTTCCTTGGTCATTTCCTGAAGCGCATAGTTGGTTTTCTTTTGATTGCCAAGCGTATCGGAATTTTCCTTACTCATGTTTTTGCCACAGGCTGAACCTGCACCGTGGGCAGGATATACAATGATATCGTCTGCAAGCGGCATGATTTTATCTCTCAAAGAATCATACAAGTGCGCTGCGAGTTTGTCCTGAGTCAATTCAGCAATAACTTTCTGTGCGAGATCCGGTCTTCCTACGTCACCGATGAAAAGGGTATCTCCTGAAAACAATGCTTCTTCTTTCCCCTCTTCATTGATCAACAGATAACAAGAACTTTCCATGGTGTGTCCAGGGGTATGGATGATCCTGATTTTTGCTTTTCCCAGAGGGAATTCTTGTCCGTCTTCAGCAACAAGGGCATCAAATCCCATTTTCATACCCGTTGGACCAAAAACTATCGGCGCTCCGGTTTTCGCAGAGAGATCCTGATGTCCAGACACGAAGTCGGCATGGAAGTGGGTTTCAAATACATATTTGATTTTAGCACCTCTTCTTTCGGCTTTTTCGATGTAGGGCTGTACCTCTCGCAGAGGATCAATGATCGCCGCTTCCCCATTTGACTCAATGTAATAGGCTCCTTGAGCCAAGCATCCCGTGTATATTTGTTCGATTATCATATGTTTTCTTTTGTTTTTTTGCTTGATTGATGTTACAAAGTTATATCCGTAACCATTTGAATTAAATGACAATTGTCACAAAGTCAAAATTTTTTAAATTAAGCTTTTGAGGCAATGTTGTCTTCTATTACTTTGACCAATTGATGGGTTGGAACCACGCCTGATTGCCTCCAAATGGTTTTTCCCTTTTGGAAAAGGATAAGCGTAGGAACCCCCCTTACCTGGAAATTACTTGCCGCCAAGGGGTTTTTGTCTATATCAACTTTTATGATTTTCACCTTGTCACCAACTTTTTTGGAGGTTTCTTCAAGGATGGGTTGCATCATTTTACAAGGACCGCACCAAGTAGCAAAGAAATCTACCAATACGGGTTGATCACCTGAAATCAATTCATTGAATGTTTTGGGCTGGTTGCTCATGATCTTGCGTTTTTATTTTATGTTACAAAATTAGGGAAGGATTAAATGCATGACAGTAATTTTTATCACAAACCTTTAAAAGCTGTTAAAATGGCAAAGATTTGGTGATTTATTGTTTATTTTCGCCGTTCACAATTCTTTAAGAACAATGCTTAATTACAAAAAGGTCAATAACTTGACCGGCTGGTTGGTTTTTCTTGTCGCCACTTTGGTGTATGTTTTGACGGTCGAGCAAACGGCAAGTTTTTGGGATCCCGGGGAATTCATCGCCGTGGCCTACAAGCTTCAAGTACCCCACCCTCCTGGCGCCCCGTTTTTTCTGCTGATTTACAGGATGTTCGGCTTTCTTGCTTTTGGGGATGGATTACAGGTCGCCTATTGGATGAACATTGGAAGTGCCTTGTTTTCAGGCTTCACGATTTTGTTTCTGTTCTGGTCGATCACCCTTTTGGGTAGAAAACTTTTTCAGATGAAAAATGGTCAGGAAACCAAAGGGCATACCATCACCGTCTTGGGGGCTGGGATCATTGGATCCCTGGTCTACACATTCTCTGACAGTTTTTGGTTTTCAGCAGTGGAAGCAGAGGTTTACGCCATGTCTTCCTTCTTTACGGCCATCGTGATCTGGGCACTCCTGAAATGGGATGTGATCGAGGATCCAAGGGAAGAAAACCGCTGGATGATTTTCATTGCCTATCTGGTAGGCCTTTCCATAGGCGTCCATTTGCTCAATCTGGTTGCTTTGCCAGCACTTGCACTTATTTATTATTTCAAAAAATATCCAAACCCAAACCTGAAAGGTGGCATCATCGCCATGGCTTTGGGTGGCGCAGCATTGATCATCATCAACAACATCATTATTCCTGGGCTTCCAAGTCTGGCTGGCTCCATGGAAATCTTCTTTGTGAACAGTATCGGCTTGCCATTCGGCTCAGGGATCATCGTTTTTTCAGCCTTGTTTTTGGGATCTCTGATTCTGGGGATTTTGTATTCCATCAAAAAACAAAAAGTAATCCTCAACACGATCTTGCTTTCGCTCACATTCATTTTGATCGGATATGGATCCTATGCATTGATTGTGATCAGGGCTAACCAAGATCCTGTCATCAATGAAAATGCACCAAAAGATATCATCAGCTATATTTCCTATCTGAAAAGGGAGCAATATGGCTACCGTCCTCTTTTACACGGTCAGTATTTCACGGCAGATCTTGTGGAGCAGACAGAAGGCGCTCCTGTTTACCTCAAGGGGAAAGACAAGTATGAAATCGTCGATTACAATTTGGTCAACAAATATGACCCGAACAAAACAACGATTCTGCCCCGGATATATTCCACCCAAGAAAGGCACAAGCAGATCTATCGATCCAAACTGGGCTTGAGCGAAGGGCAGGAACCAACCTTTGGTGACAATCTTTATTTCATGTTCAGCCACCAGTTGGGACACATGTACTGGCGCTATTTCATGTGGAATTTCTCGGGAAGGGAAAGTGATTTTTCCGATGCCCCTTGGCTGGGAATCGCCGATGCCTTCAGTGACAAATTCCCGGATTATATCAAAGAAAACAAAGCACACAACAATTACCTGATGCTGCCCCTTATCCTAGGCATTATAGGCTTGTTTTTCCAGGCGAAATATGACCCGAGATCATTCTATGTAACTTTGATGCTCTTCCTGATGATGGGAGTCATATTGGTACTTTACCTGAATTCCCCGCCAGTCGAACCAAGGGAAAGGGATTATATTTATGTGGGGTCCTTCTATGCATTTGCCATCTGGGTAGGACTTGGCGTGATGGCATTGGCCCATTTGATTGGGAAACTCAACAAAAATCTGGCAGTAGCTGGGGTGATCGCCACATTGGTATCCTTCCCGGTTCCGGTATTGATGGCCCAGCAAAACTGGAATGACCATAACCGTCAGGGCAGGTATTTTTCTGTGGATTCTGCGAGGAATTTCCTGGCCTCATGTGCCCCCAATGCCATACTCTTCACCGGAGGTGACAATGACACCTTCCCGCTTTGGTATGTCCAGGAGGTCGAAGGCTTCCGGACGGACGTCAGGGTGATCGTACTGAGCTATTTCGACACAGACTGGTATGTGGGACAAATGACCCGAAAAGTAAATGAGTCTGAAGCGATTCCTTTTTCCCTGGAATACAAAAATTATAAAAAAGGCACCAATGATGTCCTTTATGTAATGGAAAGGGAAGGATTGGAAGCCATATCCGCAAAGGAATACCTGAAATTGATCAAAAACGAAAGTGATCTTTTGAAACTGAGTTCTTCAAACAGGACCTCGATCAACATGGTCCCGGCAAGAAATCTGATCCTTGACGTGGATACCCAAAAGGTATTCAATGATGGCCTGATTCCCGAAGGCATGGAAGACCTCATGGTCAATCAAATCAACATGCGGGTAAAAGGCAGTTACATGACCAAGGGAAGCCTCATGCTGGTTGACTTGATCACCACCAACAATTGGGAAAGGCCGATTTACTTCAACAATACCTCTTTGGCCACGATCGGTCTGGATCTAGAGGATTATGTGGTAATGGAGGGTCTTACCTACCGGTTGTTGCCAGTAAGGAAACCTCAGGAAGCAAGAACAGAATTGGTAAACACCGATTTGGCCTACAAAAACATAATGGAAGACTTCGCCTTTAGGGGCATGGACAATCCAAACAATTACTTTGACGATGAATACAGAAGGTTCGTTTCCAACCATAGAAGCGCCATCAACAGCGTGGCCATCGCCTTGCTGGACGAAGGTGACATGGAAAAGGCGGCGGGTATTCTCAAGCATGGCTTGACCGTCATGCCTGACAAAGCGATCGCCTACGACTTGGCCAATGGACAATCCGTCCCCCTCCTTTTTGAAGTCGGAGAAGATGATTTGGCATTGGACATCGTAGAGAAAATATCCGTCAAATCCGTACAGATGCTTGATTTCTATATCAGGACAGGAAGGGACTTTGACAGGGAAGCCATGATTTCGATGGAAATGCTACGCTACTTTGTGCCTTTGTTGGAAGAAAGGGGATACACGGAACTATCCGCCCAATTGAAAAAAGACCTCGAAAGATTCTTGGGACCAGATGGCGGAATGAATATGAACAGAAGATAAATAAAAACACAATGCATAAAAAAGCCCGGGATTTATTTCGGGCTTTTTTTATGCATTATATAGAAAAGGTCGAGGCCTTTGTCTGGATGGTCGACCAGCAGGTAATCCTCATGGCTGATTTCCACTACAGATTTGCCATGTTGCTGGTGGAGCTTGTTGCGGTTCATTCGGTTCAAAATCTCAAATGGCATTTTCAAAACAGAAGCTGGCAGCCTGTACTGGAGATTGAAAATATCAAATCGCATGATCTTATTTACAGAAATGCGGTTGGCGGCATGGTAATCCCAAACTTTTTGGTTGCCACCAATGCCCATGGATTCCACTTTGTCAAAAATCCCTTCAGAAAGTGTTGTCAATTCCTGACCTGTGTATTCCCTGATATGCCAGGGATTACGGGAGAGGGTATGGCGAATATTTGGGGTGGAGATGATGGCCTTGCCGCCTGGCTTCAACACCCTGTGGATTTCTTCCAAAAAAAGTTTGTCATTCTGGATGTGTTCGATAACCTGAAAACTCACGACAGTATCAAAAGAATTGTCTCCAAAACCTGAAAAGGGAGGGATGAAAGCTTGTTGAAAAGCTTCTTTGGGAAATTTGATTTTTAAGGAATCGATGACTTCCTGGATTTTGTCAATACCCAAATAATTATCCACTGCATCCAGAAGCACTTCCACTCCTCGGCCTTCCCCACAGCCCACTTCCAGCAAATTGCCCGCTACCAGTGGTTTGGCGGCGATATAGGCTTTCAAAAGGCGCTGATGAATTGGATTGTCGCTGACCAACTTATCAGACGCAATCTCCGTTGTATAGGTACCCATTTAAAATTTTATTAATTTGAGCAAAAATAAGGTTAATTTTTAAATCAAATGACAACAACATCCATCTCCAGTAAATTTAAACTGTTCATTGGGCTTTTGATCCTTTTTATTGGTGTTCCCGAGTACAGTCACTCCCAACAAAATTTAGCCTCCGTCAACCAAGCCCTCAGGTATTCCCGTTATTCCAGGCTTTCTTTGAAAATCATTCCGATCCAAGAGAGCGACCGCTCCTTTTTGCTCCAAATGCCCATTGAAAAAATAGAAGAGAATCCGGATTTTGACGACTACATATTTTCCTACACGGTTGTCTCTTCCTATCAGGAAGCTATAACGGACGAAAAAATGATGGTGCTCACCGAAGAGGATTTGAAGTATGACACCCAAAACCATTTTTTCTTCGAGAAAAAAGTCGAAATCCCAATGGGACAGGAATTCGCCATTGCCTTGCTGAAGGTTTCAGACAGGCGGCAGGGAGATGAATATTTCTACCACATTGACCTTATCAGTCCATTTATTTTCGGACATCCGGATTTTGGCGCCTATTATGGAAACAACATTCCCTTTGACCAGAGTTTTCTTGTTCAAAATGAAGCTCTTTTGTTCAAAAGCAATTCAGTCATCAACTTGAACCGGTTTTATTATCCCGCCAAATTCGAGGCGCCATTTCCTGCTATGGAAATCAAATCTCCACCTGTGTCCCGACAAGTGGAAGTGGAATATGAAGGGGATTTTTTGATCAATACCCCAAGATCCTTTGAGAAAGAAGGTTATTATTTCATCCAATCTGACACCAACTCCACCAAGGGCTTGATGATCAAAACGGCACCAGAATCCTTTCCAAGAGTTGGCAATTGGGAGGAAATGACCCAGATGGTCGTTTATATTTCCACACGAAAGGAGCATGAGAGCCTCTTGGAAGCGGCGGACAAAAAAATTGCTTTGGACCAATACTGGATCGGTCTTACCAAAAACGAGGAGGCTTCCAAGGACCTGATCCGAGAGTATTTCAGACAGGTCGAATTTGCCAATATCTTGTTTACAGATTTCAAGGAAGGCTGGAAGACCGACCGCGGCATGGTCTATATTGTCATGGGTCCTCCCAATGAAGTCCGGTTTGGAATCGATGACGAAGTATGGAGTTATGGCTCCATGGACTCAAATTCAAAAATTAACTTTACCTTTACACGCGTCAAAAATATTTTGACACCAAATTATTACACACTCAACAGATCCAGAGCCCTTCAACCGGCTTGGTTCAAAAATATCACAGTATGGAGAAGCGGAAAGATGGATTTCTGATAGAAAAAGAAGAAAACGAAAAGGATTATATATTCGGTACCCGGGCAGTGATGGAAGCCATCCATGCCCAAAAAGACATCGATAAAATCCTTGTCAACAAAGACCTCACCAACGAACTCATCAAGGAATTGCTTTCCTTGGCCAAATCGGAGTCTATCCACGTGGTGAGGGTTCCGGAAGCCAAGCTTAACCGTGTGACGCGGAAGAATCACCAAGGCGTGGTGGCCCACATGTCAGCCATTCAATATGCTTCCTTAGACAATGTGATTGAGGAGTGTTTTTCCAAGGGTGTTGCACCTTTGATCTTAATCTTGGATCGAATCACAGATGTGAGGAATTTTGGCGCTATCGCCAGGACCGCTGACTGTGCCGGAGTACACGCCATCGTCATCCCTGAAAAAGGAAGTGCACAGATCAATTCCGATGCTGTGAAAACTTCAGCTGGGGCATTGAATTTCATTCCTGTGTGTAGGGTATCCAACCTGTATTACACCGTCAAAGAGTTGAAAAAAATGGGCTTGAACGTGGTCAGCGTCACCGAAAAGACCGAAAGAAAAATGTACGATGCAGACTTCACCATTCCTACAGCCTTGGTAATGGGTTCTGAGGAGGATGGTATCTCTCCGGAATTGATGGGCATCAGTGACGAGTTTGTCAAGATTCCTTTGTCAGGAAACATCGAAAGTCTCAACGTCTCCGTAGCCGCAGGAGTCATGATCTACGAAGCGATCAGACAAAGATCAATTTAGAAATAAAATTTAAAGCGCATTTTTAAAAGACCGAAGGATTTTTATTCTTCGGTCTTTTCATTTGTACCTCCACCCTGTCCTTCCGGTATTTCTTCCTCGATTTCTTTTATCGTCTTTACATTTTCCCTTATTGTTGCAGGCAGGTTTTTGAGGTGAAGGTCTCTTTGTGGAAAGGGAATTTCGATCCCCTGTTCCTTGAAGGCTTTAAAAATCCCAAACATCACTTGATTCCTGATCTCAATCCAAAGATCATAGTTGTCCACCCAAAAAAGCACTCTGAAATCCACCGAACTGTCACCGAAAGTCTGAAGGTAGACTCTTGGTTCAGGCTTTTTCATGATTTCCTCTTTGTCCAGCTGTTTTCTGAGCACCTCCCGCACCAGCTCCATGTCGGAATCATACCCCACTCCAATCAGCAATTCAACCCTCCGCTTTTTGTCCGACAAGGTCCAATTGATCAGGTGTTGGGACAAAAGATCACCATTGGGAATGATGATTTCCGAACCGTCGTAGGCTTGCAATTTACTGGAACGGATACCGACATCTTTTACCTTACCTGATTTCCCACCCACTTCGATATCATCCCCGATTTGGATAGGTCTTTCGAAGGCCAAGATGATTCCCGAAACCAAATTATTGACGATGGTCTGAAGACCAAAGCCAATTCCCAGGGACAATGCACCAAGAATGATGGTGATCTTATCGATGGGGATCCCAGATGCCCCAATGGCGATCAACATACCCAAAGACAGCACGCCCAACCGGATCAGAAGGATGGATGAGCCCAGCCTTTTGTCCCTTTGATTTGGTTTTTGCTGGTCTTTGATGGAGGCAAAGTAGGCAATATTGTTTGCCAAAATAGATGCCAGGTAAACCACCAAGAAAAAGATGGCTACACTCCCGAAAGTAAAGGTGCCGCTGAACAGGCTCCATGGAGTCGTCAGGAATAATTTTGCTTCGCCCAGAAGAAAGTTGAAAATGGAAAGATTATCCAAAAAATAATATCCCCAAATAATAAAGGCCAAGCCCGAAAAAACCTTTTTTAATCTTTCCTGGATTCCCTGAAAGTCCCAATAGGAAGTATATTCATTGCCCTGTTTTTTACTGACTTCAAATTGAAGATAAATCATCTCCATGATGACCGTGACAAAGATATAAAGGCTAACCGCTTGCACAAAACTCATAGTGGAAGCCACTCCAAGCATTTTGGCCAAGCTGAATCTTCCAAAAACATTGGCTAAGATGGATCCTACTTGCAGGGCGATGTAAAATTTAGCCAAATAACTCAGGTAAATGGGTAATTTCAATTCACTTTTCTTTTGCAAAACCACCAATCTGTTTGCCAAAAAAACACCAATAAAACTCAATGCCAACAGGTGCCATCTTTCTTGAAAAGCGATTTCCCAATACAAATTACTGGCGGTATAGAAAAGAAAAACAAAAATGAACAAGATCCAATTCCAGTAAACTTTCCAAGGCTTGTCTTTTTTCAATAAAATGCTTGTCACCAAAACCAAAGCAATCAAAATAACTGTTTCAAATGAAATCGGAGGCTTTGGATAGAAAAACGGCGCCAAAGGCAACACAAAAATCAAGGCGCTCAAAAACTGGAAGGAATTGACAAATTTGACTCTTTCCAGAATGATCGCCGAAAAATCCTTTTCCTGTGTGATTCTTTTGAGGTTGTACCGTATCCAAGCATATAGGGCAAGGGAAATCCCAAACAAAAACAGGCTTATCGGAATATGGTTTTTGAAATATCTGGAAAAAATCACCTCGTTTAAGCGCAATGAATCCCTGAAAATCTCCCCCAATTTCTCAACGTTGGTGAATTCCCTAGGCTCCCAGATATAATTGTTTTCTTTATTGAAGAGTTCTTTTTCCAGTTTCCGTGTTTCAAAGTCAATTACGCTGGACAATTCCTCTATTTTAATGGTCATCGAAGAAATCCGGCTTTGGAAAGATGCGGCCAGCAACCTCTGGGAGGTCAGCACACTGTCCGTTCGGACCATCCTGTTTTTGAGTAGGGTGATGGCCAATTGGTATTCAGGAAGCACGGTAGAGTCTCGAAGACTGTATTGAAAAAGATCATCCTTTTTGACTGCATCCAATTCATCCCGAATAGCGATGAGCTCATTCCCTCTTTTGGTGATTGGCTTTTCCAGATCCAAAACTTGGTTTTTGATACTTGCGAGGAAGTTTTCCAGGGCGGAGAGGTACCTGAGGTTCACTTTTGAACCCCGCACCTCCAGTCTTTCATTGACTGTATTGACCAACCTTTCGAAAAAGGGGATCGATTGCATGATCTCGACTGTATCCAGTTCTTTTTCCAGCTCATTGTTGATCCTGTTCAAAGTGATGGTAAACTCAAGGTTCTTGCGGATACTGCTTTCCACGGAGGCCTTCGGCTGTGCTATAGAATCCGTTGGTTTTTGACCAGAACTGACCAAGATGCTGTCCGAGGAAGTAGAAACATCAATATTGTCCTGAGCGGAGGCTACGTGGGAGCCAATCCATAAGGAGAACAAGAATAAATTCCGGAAAAGGAAGGATACCTTCATCATTTTTAATTGGAAATAAACAGGAATATCAATAGATCAAGTAGAGGAAGTTCAACCCAAAACTTTCGCAAATATGGGCAAAAATTGCTCCAATAGTCTGCCATTACGTCATTATTTTTAAAGAATTAACCAGCTATTTTCTGCCTCAATGTCTTGCTTACTAGGATGGTATAGAATTTTCAATTGTTGAAACATCAGGTTAATTTTATCATTTAAAAAAACAATACGATGAAACCGGTAAACTACAATCAAATGGTGACGGGCAATCCCCCTACATTCAGCAGCCTTTTGGATAGGCTGTTTCAAGAATCGATAGAAAAAAAACAGAAGACCTTTATCCCCAAGGCAGACATTGCCGAGCGGAAAGAAGCGTTTGAAATCAATGTGTGCGTACCAGGGGTGAAAAAATCAGATTTCAAAATCGAAATCATAGAAGGCAAACTCAGCATTTCAGGGGAAAGGAAAATTGAGGAAAACCTCGGTGAAAAAAATCTCCTCCGCATCGAAACACCCTATGGACAGTTCCAAAGATCCTTTTTACTTCCGGAAGACATCCTTCATGACAAAATAGAGGCTCTTTATGCCGATGGTCTATTGAAAATCAAAATACCGAAAGCTGAAAAAACAACCTATAAATCAACCATTCCGGTAAATTAATTGATGCGTGGGGAAACCCACACCACTTCTTTTTGTTATAAAAGCACGAACCAAGTTGCCAAAAAACCTGACCTTGTTAAACGTTGTTAATTTAGGTCAATTTCAATCAATTAATGCTTGATTATTGTCAACCAATACTCGTAAATTTCGTGAACCATCCAATAACATAAACTTATCTAGAGATGAATAATAAGCAGTTTTTCTTGGGAATCATTTTGGCTTCTCTCATAGGGGGTGTGATTGCCTTGGCGGGGGCAAGTTATCTGGCCAAGCAGAACTCCGCCACCAATTTCACCGACAAGCAAAATACCAGTTTGGTCAATTGGCTTGCGGATGACAAATTCAGCATTCCCGATGGAATCAACTTTGTGGCCTCTGCCGAAATGGTAACACCGGCGGTTGTCCATGTAAAAAGCAGCATTTCGGTCACCCAAGAAACACAAAGAGGAAGAGATCCATTTGAAGAATTCTTTGGGTTTCCCTCTCCCGAAAGATCGCCACAATCGCGAGAAGGAATGAGTTCAGGCTCGGGAGTCATCATTTCTGAGGATGGTTACATCGTGACGAATAACCACGTGATCCAAAATGCCACGAAGGTGGACATTTCTTTGGAAGACAACACCCGCTATACAGCCAGAGTCATTGGCACCGATCCTACAACGGATTTGGCTTTGTTGAAAATCGAGGCAAAAGGGCTCACTTTCATCAAATTCGGAGATTCTGATATTACAAGAATTGGTGAATGGGTTCTTGCCGTAGGAAATCCATTTGACCTGACCTCAACAGTCACTGCTGGAATCATCAGTGCAAAAGCCAGAAACATTGGCATTTTAAGAAACCCAGACAATAACTTACAGATTGAGTCCTTCCTTCAAACGGACGCCGTGGTCAATCCTGGCAATTCAGGAGGAGCCTTGGTCAATTTGGCGGGAGAGCTGATCGGTATCAATACTGCCATCGCCTCCAGAACCGGCACTTTCAACGGATATGCTTTTGCCATTCCAAGTTCCATTGTCAAAAAAGTGATGGATGATTTATTGGAATTCGGAACAGTCCAAAGAGGTTTGTTGGGTGTACAGATCCAAGACATCAGTCCAGAATTGGAAGAATACCTGAACGAAAAAATCAGTGTTTCCAGAGGCGTCTATGTGATGGATGTGAATGAAGGCAGTGGCGGAAAAGATGCAGGCCTTCAAAAAGGGGATGTGATCATCGGAATAGATGGCACTACCACTTTCAACGTCGCTAAACTTCAGGAAATGGTCGCCCGAAAAAGGCCTGGCGACAAAGTGGAAGTAAAATACCTTAGAAATGGAAAGGAATTTACCGCCAACGCTTTGCTGAAAAACCTTTCCGGAGATACCAAGATTGTAAAAAAGGAATTGCCCAAGGTAGCGACATTTGCAGGGATCACCTTTGAAGACGTAAACCAAAGCTTGAAAACACGTCTGAAATTGGAGGGCGGTGCTACCATCATCACCCTGAACAATGAAACCTGGAAAAAGTCAGGTGCAAAAACCGGATTCGTCATCACCTCGGTAATCGGAGCGGATGGCAGATATAAAATCACTGGTGCCGATGACCTGATCAGCGTACTCAACAACAATAAGGGACAAGAAGTAGTGGTCCTAGGGCGCTATCCAAACGGACAGGAATATTATTTCGAAGTAATATTAGAATAAAGATTTTCAAAATTTGAGATGTAGGCAGGAAACAGCCGGTCAGTTGACCGGCTGTTTTTTTTGTGATGACAATTCGGATTCATTTTTATTCCCCAAGTAAAACCACAAATTTTCCCTTTTTATTGAATAATGATTTATCTTCATTGATAAGAAAATAAATCCTGAGATTCCAGAAATTTCCTGAGTCAATTTAGTAAAACGGGTTGGAAATAAGACCCCCAATTGACAATTGCCATCAAAACATTATTTTTGACTCAAAAAAAATACGACAAAAGTACCCAGCCATCTCCACATGAAAAGATTCTCCATCGCATTGGCACTTTCCTGCTGCGGCTTCTTCGCATCTGCCCAAACCCCTTCAATCAAAAGCTCCCCACTCCTTACAGCGGCTTCTCCCAAAAGTGTTGGGATTTCACCGGATAGATTGAAGAAACTGGATGCCATGCTAGAGGATGCGATCAAGAACGAAGAAGTTCCAGGCTTGGTAGCATTGATCGCCAAAAACGGAAAAATCATTTACCATGCGGCGAAGGGCTTTTCATCCGTAGAGAATGACAAAGCAATGCCAAAAGACGCCATCTTCCGCATTGCCTCTCAGACCAAAGCCATTACCGCCACCGCAGTGATGATGCTGTGGGAAGAAGGCAGGTTTCGTTTGGACGACCCGATTTCCAAATTCATACCGGAATTCAAAAGCCCCATGGTACTTCAGAAATTCCGGTATGCAGACACTACCTTTATCGCTGCGCCTGCAAACAAAGAAATCACCATCAGACATCTTTTGACCCATACGCCTGGCTTGGGTTATGGTGTCATCGACGCAGACGAGAAAATGATCTATCAAAAGGCTGGTATTGTGGATCTGTACACCACAGAAAACATCAGTATTGGAGAAAACACGAAAAAATTGGCGGCACTTCCCCTCCACCATCAACCTGGGGAGAAATATGTTTACAGTGAAGGATTGGATGTATTGGGCTATTTGATAGAAATCATATCGGGAAAACCTTATGATGATTTTTTAAGGGAGAGGATTTTTGATCCATTGGAAATGAAGGATACCTGGTTTTACCTGCCTGAAGAAAAATCATCGAGACTGGTCAGCATTCACACCAAAAAAGATGGGAATTGGTCCTCGTTTCCCACCACTTTCTATGATCCAAATTATCCCATTGCTGGGGCAAAAAGGTTTTTCTCAGGAGGGGCCGGCTTGTCGAGCACCGTTCTGGATTATGCCAATTTCCTGCAAATGTTTTTGAATGGCGGTGAACTCAACGGCAAGAGGATCTTGAGCCGAAAAACCATTGACACCATGATGGCCAACCAAGTCGGTGACCTTTGGGGAGGTGGAAACAAACATTACGGATTGGCATTTGGCGTTCTTACCGAAAAAGGAATGGCTGAAGGTGGAAACGGTAGTGCTGGCACTTTCGATTGGGGAGGTTATTTCAACACCCAGTACTTCGCTGATCCAGAGGAACAATTGATCGGGATTTTGCTGAAGCAAACCCAAAACATCAGTGGTGATCAGACCGCATGGAAATTCCGGCAAATGGTATTTACGCTTGTGGATGAATAGAAAGGATCTTTGGGATTTACGAAAAAAAATTCAGCTCGCTTTCAGCAATTGACCTAAGAATGGATGCTGAGCTTGATTTGGTCAAACATTTGTGCATTGTTGGACATGATTTGTGCCTTTAGATTTTCGATTTGGAGGAGTTCACCCGGCTTGATTTTTCCAGAATTCATGGCTGCCTCCAAACGATTGAGGATTACCTCTCCATCATTCCACTTTCCCAACATGTCGGATAAATCATCCGTAATCGAAACGGTTTTTTTTCCTCCGCCCTTTGAAACCAGCACCCTGTTGTACAGAAGTTTCTTGATGCGCTTGCGTAAAAAATGAAGGTTTTCGGAAAGCAGGGTTTCTTGTTCAAGTATTTTCTCGATTTTCTTCCAGGCAAACTCCATGTATGCCGCCATTTTTTTCCTGTTTATTTTTTTCAGAAAAGGAATGGTTTTTAAGATTTTATCTTGAAGCAAGTCTTGCTTTTTTTGATCATTAATTGAAAAAAAAGATTCTTTTTCCTTCTCTAATGCACGACTCAATTCCAGTCTATAATCCTGCAACGAATTTTCCATAAAAAAAGCGCTCAGCATCTCCTCCTCCACCTGCAGTTCCCTCACTCTCCCTGCCTGTTTAAAAATCAGTCTGAATAGTTTGTATTTTTTTTTCCTTTTAAAACCTGAGACACAAAAATCCACCATTTCGAAAAACGCATTTAGTTTTTTGATTTCAACCCTAAGCTTATGAAAGTCATTTACCGTGAAGTCCTCCTTGGCCTTTCTCAAGAGAAAAAGGATCTCGGCCTCTCTTTTTTTCAAATATTTAACCAATGATTTCATCGATAGGAGAACACGTCAGAAGGTTCATTTACCAAACCTTTATCATTTAAACATAAAAATCCGGGAAAAAAACAGAATGCATTTCTTCCGTCCTTTTGCTCCGATTTTAAAGATAACGATAAGTGAAACGGACTCAAACCTTTACCTGAAAAACAATGGATACGGCCATCCAGTTAGAGGAAATCTCAAGGCAAGAAAATCATCGGCACCCCCAGGTTTTCAAAAATATAAATTGAAAATCAACAACTCTATGTACTTTTCCCACAGACAAAAAAAAAAGTCCGCTGAAATCAGCGGACTTTTTAAAGCCATCCTTTGCAGGACATTATTTCATTTTCAACTCGGTTTTCATTTCCTCAATATTCAAAATTTTAGAAATCTGGGATTTTTCGATCTCTTTGAATTTGGTCAATTGGATATTGATCTGCCGGGTGATTTCTACCCTCACTTCCTCTGCTGAATCGGTAGGCTTAAATTCCCCGGTTCCTGCGATCACATTCAAGTGAGCAAGCTTATTATTGAGTCGGATAGGATAGTTTAAGGGATCCTGGCCACTGCTGTTTTGTGTCTGGTAAAGTTCCTTTTCGATATCAGAAATCGTTTTGACAATCGGATCGATCCTTCTTTTTTGTTTCGGATCTTTTTCTAAAATGGTATGGAGCTCCTCTTTGTATTTTCTGATCAGAATGATGGCCTCATGGGTTTCGGTCAATTTATCCCTGACACTGAGCAAGAAATCAAATTTTGCTTGAAGATCTTCCTGAGTTGTCGGATACCTTTTGTCCGGCAAGACTTTGAAACCATGCTCCTGAGCCTGACCGTCCACAATCAGGCGAACTGAATAATCTCCTGGCACCACTTTAGGGCCTCTCAAAGGACCCGACCACATGATCATTCCTTCAAACTTCCTTGCATCAGGAATCCTTAGATTCCAGTTGAATTCATTGGATCCGGTTTTGTATTTCAAAGTATCTCCTTCAATGCCCTTCGAGGAAAACTGATGGACAAGTTTTTTTTGTTTGTCGTAAAATTCCACCCTGACTTCCTCCTTGGGTTCGTCCTTTAGATGATAATAGACCAATACTCCTCCCGGCCTGTTTGTCCCAGCCGTAGTGGATTCCTTTCTTACCCCATCTAAACTATAAGAATCCTGGGGTTGAAAAAGGTGAAAAGGTTTGCTTCCGACATTTTCTGCCAGCTGATGAAAGACGGTCAAGTCATCGATAATCCAGAAACTTCTCCCCTGCGTCGCCGCAATCAAATTGTTTTCTTTGATCGTCAAATCCGTGATGGGCACGATCGGAAGATTCATTTGGAAGGATTGCCAGTTGGCACCGTCATCAAAGGAAATATACATCCCTGTTTCGGTACCCGCATAAAGGATTCCTTTTTTGGTAGGATCTGCTCTCACTACCCTGGTGAAATGTTGGGCATCGATTCCCTTTACTATTTTTGTCCAGGTTTTGCCGTAGTCGGTGGTTTTGTAAAGGTAAGGTGCAAAATCGCCGTTTTTGTAGGCCGTCGCTGCAAAGTACAATCCACCTTCCTCAAAAGGATGACCCTCCATGCTGTTGACTTGGGTCCATTCCGGCAAATCTTTTGGCGTTACATTTTCCCAAGTTTTACCGTTGTCCTGCGTGACATGGACAAGTCCATCATCGGATCCTGCCCAGATCACTCCTTTTTTCAGAGGGGATTCTGCGGCCGTAAAGATTGTGCTGTAATACTCTACGGAAGTGTTGTCCTTGGTGATCGGCCCGCCTGAAGGACCGAGTTTGTCTTTTGCGTTCCTGGTCAAATCAGGAGAGAATGTTTCCCAACTCTGCCCCTTGTTGCTCGATCTGTGAAATTGATTGGATGTGGTATAAAGCACATTGGAATCATGGGGGGAAAAGAAAATCGGAAAATTCCACTGGAATCGAAACTTCATCCCCTCGGCACCGTGGCCCATCGGATTGTCGGGATAGACATTGACGTTCCTTTTTGCGCCTGACTTGTGGTCCAGGTATTGAAGCAGGCCACCATAATTCCCTCCAAAGACGATGTCATTGTCATTTGGATCTACGGCCAACCAGCCACTTTCACTGCCGGCACTTACTTCCCAATCTTTTTCCGTAATGGCTGCCCCTTCGTTTCTATGGTTGATGCGCATGGTAGAATTGTCCTGCTGTGCACCATAAATCCGGTAGGGGAAATGATTGTCCGTAGTGACTCTGTAAAACTGAGCGGTGGGTTGGTTCATGTACGTGGACCAAGAAGTGCCCCCGTCATAGGAAACCTGGGCACCGCCATCATCGGCGATGACCATTCGCTGATTGTCATTGGGGTCTATCCAGAGATCGTGATGATCACCGTGTGGAGCACTGGAGGATTTAAATGTCTTTCCTCCGTCGGTTGATTTATGGTAATCGACATTGACAACATAGACAATGTTTTCATCCTGCGTGTCGGCATAGATTCGGGTATAATACCAAGCTCTTTGTCTTAGGCTTCTGTCTTCATTGGTTTTCTCCCAAGTTTCCCCGCCATCATCTGAGCGAAAAACTCCCCCTTCGAGGTTTTCCACAATGGCCCAAATCCTGTTCGAATTCAAAGGAGACACTGTAATGCCCATGATACCCAATAAACCTGCGGGCAATCCTTTGTTTCTGGAGATTTCGGTCCAGTTTTCCCCGCCATCTGTACTTTTGAAGATTTTGGAATTCGGCCCACCACTTTCCAAACTGTAAGGTGTCCTTTTTACATCCCATGTAGTGGCGTATAGGGTTTCAGGATTGTTTGGATCCAATATCAGATCCACCGCTCCTGCCACATCGCCTACATACAGTTTCCTCTCCCAGGTTTTGCCACCATCCATGGTTTTGTAAACCCCACGCATTTCGGTAGGCTTAAAAATATCCCCCAATAGCGCTGCATAAACAACATCGGGATTGGTTGGGTGGATTCTCACTCTGGAGATAAAACGGGATTCCTCCAAACCTGTTTGGGCCCAGGTTTTGCCGGCATCTGTACTTTTCCACATGCCATAACCGTAAGAAACATTTCCGCGGACGGTTTTTTCTCCACCACCCACATAGATGATGTTTGGGTCTGATTCGGCAACGGTGACCGCGCCTATCGAGCCACCGAAGTATCCGTCAGAAATATTGCCCCAATTCCTGCCGCCATCTGTGGTTTTCCAGACACCGCCACCCGTGGCGCCAAAATAATAGGTGTTTTTTTCGGAAGCTACTCCCGCGACTGCCGCAGATCGGCCTCCTCTGTGTGGTCCCACCAACCGCCATTGGACGGCATCGTATACTTTTTCATCATAGGTTTGGGCCTTGGTCTCATTTGGCAAGCCAAAAGATAACATCAGGCCACAGACCAAGATCAGCTGTAAAATCTTTCTCATCATTTGAATGGTTTTGTTACCATCTAAATTAGGTTATTAAACCATAAAAAAATTTGAAAAATGACGGTCGGTAAAAAACCACCGAAATTTTCGCAAGTCTGTTTCACAAAAGGAGTTGGGTGATTTGGGTTGAAACTACATTGGCAGCATTTACCGCTGCGTCCATATAACCGCCGTAAGGTTTACCGCTCTCCGCTCCCGCAAAAAACAATTTGTTCCCCCAATGCCCTTGTTGCAAAATGGGATGTCCATTGTTTTGGTGGGGAAGGAGAAAACCGTCATCCTTTGATTTGATAAACTTTCCATCCCAGATATTGTCCTGGTAACTTAGAAATTGTGTTGCTTCCTGACCATAATAATGTTCCAGTTGTTGGATCACCCTGACTTTTCGCTGTTCTATAGTTAAAGAGGATGCACTTCCGTTCAGAAAGCCCTTCAGTGCAAATTTTGAGCCCTCAAAGTTGGTATGGTCGTAGATTTCCGTTGCCAAACCCGATTGGCTGTACACAGATCCCGAATAGCCCTTTTGGGTCCAAAACGGAGAGGAATACTCCACGGAGAATTTCACCGATCCACTCATCCAAGTCTGCACGTTTTGCATCACTTCCAGTACTTCTTTGGGAAATTTTGGCGTGATTTCCACATTGCCCAAAAGCACGC
This sequence comes from Rhodonellum sp., assembly GCF_030656585.1. NCBI lineage: Bacteria > Pseudomonadati > Bacteroidota > Cytophagia > Cytophagales > Cytophagaceae > Rhodonellum > Rhodonellum sp. The sequence continues at coordinate 60,554 of NZ_JAUSPP010000028.1, read as the reverse complement.
GTGGTGGCATTGCGATGACCAGAATTTTGCACAAGTATTCCTGTCCATTATTGTCCATCAATCTGATGAACTCCCCTTCCTCTCTGATGTGGGTGATTTCAGTTTCCAATTGGATATTTTCGACCCCAATCTTTTCAGCCAAAACCTCGATGATCCGATAGGTACCGTCTTTGATGCGCAAAGAGGATGATCCCGACTCAGGTACAAAATACTGATGGGGAGGCTCGAAGGACATCGTCTCGAAAATGGCGATGCCGGATTCTTTTTGTTTGAAATATCCAAGATCCAACTCTTCCAATAATTTCAGGAGATTTTGATGGACTCCTCCAAACCAGGTTGCGCCCATTTCCATAGGCGTGTTGGCCTTTCCATAGACAGTCTGAATCCTTCCCCCCATTCTATTTTGGGATTCGAGGACTTTGCAGTTTATCCCTTTCTTTTTGAGATTATGGGCAAGGGTCAATCCGCTGAGTCCTGCGCCAATGATAAGGATATCGTTCATTGAATTTTGCTTGTCTTTTTTGTGTGTCAGTGAAAAATTGGTTTCCACGAAATAAATATTGCGCTTTTATTCCAAAGGGAACTGAGTGGATGCGAATTGGTTCGGTTTTAATTGAAATCCTTTTTTGATCAAGCCCAATATTGTTTACCCCAAAAGATGCATTAGGCTTCCCAAATAGGACTGTAACAACAAAAAAACCGGACTAATTGAATACTCCTGTATAGTCCAATAGGGAGAAATCAAAAAGGGAAAACAACCGACTGATTATAAAACAATTTCAGGCCGGAATAAAATTGACAATGCATAAAACGGGTTTAAGGTTTTGCCTTATGAAGAGTCCACAAAAAACCTCTTCGTTGGTTTCGCTCCACTCATGATGACAGGTATTTGCGAGGCAGAAACGTATCCTTGTGAGGCCATTCAACCGATCATTACTTTATTTTCGTAGTATTACGATTTTTTCGTAGGTTTTTTGAAAAAGAAATTTTACATTTAAATTATGGAAGCAATAACCCCCAATGAAGAACAAGTCATGCAACTGCTTTGGCAGCTGGAAAAGGCCTTGATCAGAGACATCCTGAATCTTTTACCTGATCCAAAACCACCGTATACCACCTTGGCTTCCATCATCAAGCAATTGGAAAACAAAGGGTATGTGAATCACAAGTCTTATGGAAAAACCAATGAATACTTTCCTTTGATTTCCAAGAGCCAATATCAGAGCAAGAGCTTAAACAAATTGGTCAAAAACTACTTTGATGGCTCCGCCCAAAACATGTTGTCTTTTATGGTCAAGGAAAATAAAATCTCCGATCAGGATATTCAGGAATTACAAAAACTCATCGAAAACTTCAACAAACCCGAGGAATCATGAATCCAGTTTTGAACTACTTATGGGAAGGCAGCATCTGTTTGGTTGTGCTGTATGGCTTTTACCACATCTTTTTGACAAAGCATACTTTTTTCGGGTGGAACCGCGCGTACTTGCTCGCCTCTCTCGGACTGGCCCTGATCATTCCGCTGCTTTCCTTTGAAGGTGGGTTTTCGATGGAATCGAATCTTCTGTCCACCAATCCAATTTATTTCCTGCCCGAATTTGAGTTTTCGACAAATGCAGAAAGCCAAACCTCCCCACTTTTAAGTTTGCCCCAAATCTTGATGGGAATTTATGGGGTCGGATTCCTCACTGTATTTGTTCGCTTCTCCATCGGGCTGTTCCAGATATTCAGACGGATTCAAGCTTCCGAAAAACATTACCAAGACGGTTATACCATTGTAATCAACCCCAGTTTTCAACCTTCTTCTTTCTTTCATTATGTCTTTTTGCCTCAATACAATCCGGGCGACCATGACCATCAATTGATCCTTGCGCACGAATTCCTGCATGGAAGTCATTACCATACATTGGACCTTATGTTTTTTCAGTTGATGAAAATGGTTTTTTGGTTCCACCCTGTACTCAAGTTTGTGGAGTCCAGTCTCTGCGAAGTGCACGAATACCAAGTAGATGATGAAGTCACCAAATCACATGCAAAAGATGAATACGCTTACCTCCTTCTGAAGCTGGTCATTGCCGAAAGGGGAAAGCAACTCATGAACAATTTCAACCAATTTCAAACCAAAAAAAGAATCCTTATGATGAAAAAAAACAAATCCAATTTACTGCAAAAAACGAGGTTCATGTTCGCCATTCCCTTGATGGCCTTGTTGGTGATTGCCTTCTCCTGTGAAGAATCCAAAGAGGAAGCACTACCTCTAATGATTGATATCCCCATCGATGAAACTGTCCTCGAATCGGTTGGGGGAGAAATATTCGATGTCGTTGAAGTTCCACCAAATCCTCCCGGAGGAATGGAGGGCTGGAGCAAATACCTGGGCGAAAATTTAAAATACCCAACAGAGGCGCGGAATATGGGCATTGAAGGGACTGTTTATGTTGTTTTCGTGATCAATTCCGATGGATCCATCACGAATCCCGAAATCCTCAGAGGAATCGGAGGAGGATGCGATGAAGAAGCGCTGAGAGTCGTCAAAAACTCACCCAATTGGGATGCAGGGACGCAAAGAGCACGCAAGGTAAATGTGCGCATGCGATTGCCGATACGATTTAAGCTTAGCTAATACTCCGATTTTCCTATCCAAAATCGCAAATGGTGGGCGCTCCGATAAGGAGGGCCCACTTTTTTAATTGAGAAAAAACCATAAAACAAACAAAACCGTTTTCCGCCAAAATTTGATTTTTTGAACCGGGTCAAAAATGCCTACGCATTCTTGAATTAAGTAAAAAAACACCTGTTTCTTAGGTTTAAATAACGCCCAAATGGAAACCCAAAAGACAATATCGGTTCAATAAATCACAGGAAATAAAATGGTTTTAATTGATTTTCAAAAAGAAATAATTAATTCAAAATTAGAATAAACTACCTTTTTTTATTAGAATTGCAGGAGAAATTGAGACTAAATATGGGATTTGAGGTTCGGGCTATTAACCTTCTTATTGATTCAACTGTTTTTTTAATTTTTGTTTTCGCTTCGGCATTCATCCTTAGGGATTTTGTAGAAATAGAAGACTTCAGAGTGTTAATGATTTTAATTTATTACCTATATTATTTTATATCTGAAACAATCACAGGCCAAACTGTTGGAAAAATGTTTACCCAGACAAAAGTTGTTGGATTGACAACCAATGAAAAACCCAAAGTTTTAAATATTCTTTTACGAACTGCATTGCGATTGGTCCCTCTAGAATTTATATCCTTTCTTTTTTATCAGAATGGATTCCACGATAGATTTTCAAAAACCAAACTTGTTTACAAATAAATTAACCTAACCTTTTAAATTTAAACAAATGAAAAAACTCCTTCATTTCACATTGATTGTTTTGTTATCCGCAAGTGTAACTGGCTGTGCGACAGTTTTTGGTGGTCCAGTTAGTGAATACCAAAGAACAAAGCCACAACCAGGTGAACCACAAAGAGAAGTAAGAGTAGGTGCTTTAATTGCCGACATACTTTTATTTATGCCTGGCTTAATTGTTGATTTTGCTACAGGTGCCATTTACAAGCCACAGCCTACCGCAAATTAGTTTTAGAAGGAAGCCATCAAATGGGCCTCATAAAAAAATTTGAGGCCCATTTGATGGCTTCTTTTAATTGAACCCACTATTTTTTCCCTCTAGAGCAACCGGAATTCATACAAGTCCATTTTTCGAGTAGAAAGATATCATTATCAGAACATCGAGGCTCAAGCACTCGACCCAAAAGAACACAACTAAGCAAACGGTTGAAAAAAAAAATTGATAAACCCTATACATCAACAAATACAAAAAGCGGCTTTATTGAACGGTTTCTAAAAAAATGCTGGCAATGACAATTAAAGGCCGAAAAATATTGGCAGGTGGTCCACCAAACATTTCTTGACAAAAGCCATTAAAGCCGAAACACACCTCAGGTTTCCCTATGAGCTTGAAACTATAAAAACCCCAGACTATTAGGCGTATTGTCGACATGGAGAAGTCGAAAAAAGTAATCAATTGACTGATTATAATGAGATTTCAGGATGGAATGGAATTGGTAATGCTTGACATAGCCTTAACCACTGAATCCGTAATATCCAAGAAATTATTATCTTTCCATTTCAAGCGACCTAAACCTTTTATTGACCATGAAAAGCCTGCTGTTTTTATCACTTTTCTTTCTTTGCTCCTTGTCTTTTGCCCAATCAGACAAAGAAGTGCAAACCGCCATCGAAAACCTTCGCATTGCCATGATTGATCCTTCCACCGAAGTATTGACACAACTCACCGCATCGAATCTCAGCTATGGGCATTCCAGTGGCAAAATTGAAAACCGAGAGGAATTCATAGAAGCCTTGGTTTCGGGAACATCGGATTTTAAAACAATCACATTGACAGACCAAACGATTTCTTTTTCGGGCAAAAAAACTGCGATTGTCAGACACAAACTCTCTGGCGAAACGCTAGATGGCGGAAAGTCAAACACGGTAAACCTAGGCGTATTGTTGGTGTGGGTAAAGGAAAAAGGAGACTGGAAACTTGCGGCAAGACAGGCTTTCAGACTTTGATTTAAACTCAAATCCTTCAAAAAAATTTGATTGTCTCACATTTCAACAATTTAATTGTGGGGTTTTATTGAAAAGAACCAGTTCCCAAACTTGTTTTTGGCAATTTCCTACACTAGAAAGAAAAAAGAGCTTCTTTTCTGCAGCGATCCACCCCGCTACTCATTTACCATTGGTTTTTGATAGTCTTTATTCCCACACTTGCCTGCGCTTCCATATCCGACCAGTTCCCCTCTATCGACATTCCCCCTTTATACCCGACTTGCTTCAACGCTTTGTAATACGGGTGGATATCCTCCCCATGGGTTCCTGGCACAGCTCGACCTTCTTTCTCAGCCACGTGGGCATGCTTGACAAAGCGTCCATACAGTAGGATACTTTCCGGACCCTCTCCCTCCATTTTCATGTGGTAGATATCGACCAGCAACTGGAAATTGGGATGGTTGACTTCTTCCACGATTTCTCCCGCTTCCAGGACTGAATTGATAAAGTTGCACTCTTTTTTATTCAAAGGCTCAAGGACCAAGACCACATCATGTCTTGCTGCGATGGGCCCCAAGGCAATGCCAAGTTGGATAAATTGCTTTCTTGCCTCTTCTTTTGAAAAGCCTTCAGGAACAGACCTGGAGCCGCTGCTTCCAAAAACAACGATACCCGCACCTGCTTTACTCGCCCTTCTAAAGACAATTTCTGCATAGTCCAATATTTCTGCATGAACTGCGTCAGGCCCCACACTTTTTAAATATCCCGGCAAAAAAATGATAAATGACTTGATCGGAAGGGCCGCATTCTTTGCGTCCTCCAAGATTTTCTCGAACTCCTCTTCGCTTTTGGTCGGAACCAAAAAACTTTGGACATTTTCTTCGATAAAAGAGTATCCTGCCTTGGCCAGCACATCCGCATTGGTATAACTTGTACAGACGCCAATTTCGGGTTGGGGAAGCGGCTTGAATACTGAATCAAATGAAAATGACAGCATCGCCAATACCAAAATGGCTGACATACAGGTTGATTTTTTCAAAAGCAAGTTTCTTTTCGATGCCATATTGAACGTATCTTCTTTACTAAAGCGGGGTTTAGCCCTGAATTTTATTTTCAAAAGGATCCTTCTTGACACAAGAAAGTTACCCATCGGTAAAGACGGAAAGCACAAAAACCCCCCAAAGCCTTTGCATGGCCTTAGGGGTGAATTTAACTGAATTTAATCCTCAACTTCCAACCTGATCACAAGAATCGATTGGTTAGAAGTTGGGACCCTTGTACTGTAAAATAGAAACCCCATTCAGGATGGAATCCATTCACGGGTTATTTCATCAGACTTTGAATCCTTCTCTGTAGGTTCTTCCGACGAATTGGTTTGCATCCTCAAGGTTGGTGATTCTCATGTTTTCCCCATCCCAGAGTAATTTTCTGCGGCCATAGAATTCCATCTGTCCGTTGCTGTTTTCTCTCCTAAGCATGTAGCTTCGGATGGCAAGATTGCCCATCAATACGGTTTCGGTCATCGGACCGGCATAGTCAAAAGAAGAAGTCAATCCTTTGTGTTCGGTGCTGTTGAAACCGGCTTTGCAAGCATCTACCCACTTGCGTTGATGCCCATATTCCGGCTCTTGGTTATCAAGTTTATCCGGCCCAAAATCAGTTGTTCCATCATTGAGGTACAACTTGGGCATCATGGGAGAGCTATCATTGATGTTGGTCGTAATGATTCCCTTTTCACCGATAATCATGACGCCATTGGCGCTGTTTGTTCCTCCGATGTCGTGGTCGGCTGGGATGATATCCGGATGGGATGGTCTTATCCCACCATCGCTCCAGGTCATTTCTATCGGTGACTTGCTTTTTTCGGTAGCTGCAAAATGTAAGGTTGTAAACGAAGAGGCTGGACATCCTTCCGGGTGGTAATCCGCCGTCCACATTCCCGAATAGACGGAGCCCACACTGCACTCTGCATCGGTAGGATAGCGAAGCCCCAAGGTCCGGAAAGGGATATCGATCAAATGGCAGCCAACATCACCGAGCGCTCCTGTACCATAATCCCACCACCCTCTCCAATTGAAGGGATGAAGATTGGGTGTGTAGGGTCTGTAGCTGGCCGGACCTAACCATAGGTCCCAATTCAGATCCTTTGGTTTTAGGCTTTCGTCAGGATTAGGCATGGGACCTCCCTGTGGCCATACGGGACGATTGGTCCAAATCTGCACTTTGGATATTTTGCCTATTTGACCGGAATCCACCCATTTTTTCACCATATCCAGCAAGGGATTCGAGGCCCCTTGGTTTCCCATTTGGGTGACGATTTTATTGTTCCTTGCCATTTCAGTAAGCAGTCTTGCTTCCCGTATATTGTGGGTCATGGGTTTTTGGACATATACGTGTTTCCCCCTTTCCATGGCAAAGGCCGCTGCAGGACCGTGGACGTGGTCCGGCGTGGAAATAGTCACTGCATCAATGTCTTTTTCTTTTTCCAACATTTCCCTGTAATCCGCATATAGCTTTGCCTTGGGAAAATTCTCGATTGATTTTTTTGCCGTGCCGGAAAAATCCACATCGCAAAGAGCAACTACCCTTTCGCGCCCGTTGACGGAGGCGTTCAGGATATCGCTGGTGCCCTTGCCCCCTGCTCCGATAGCCGCAAGGTTCAGCTGATCACTGGGCGCTATAAATCCCACCCCACCCAGCACGTGCCTCGGCACGATAAAGATGGAAGAAGCAATGGCCGCATTTTTCAAGAATGTTCTACGGGAATTCTCCGAGATTTCTTTTTTGGGTCGTTTCATGGTTTTTGTCAATTGTGTTTAAAGGGTCTTCAAAAATTCGGATCAATCTATGTCCAAGTCAAAATAAAGGTGCTTTGGCAATCTGGAATAAGGGAAAATGAATTCCTTACCGTCTTTTTCCACCCTCCATTGACTTCCCAAGAGAGATAAATCCACAAATATGAAGATAACAATTCTTATCAAAACCGCTTCTTTTAATTATTTACAATTGGTCTATCCTTGTTTAAATGGTATTTAATTTGGTTTTAAGCTCATTTTTCAAATTCTAAAACTGCTTGAAGAAGTAATTAAGGATTTTTCAGCATGACATGTAAGAATCATGAAAATCCTTAAACAGGTTTAATCACAATATCTTTATTTTTTTTATTCTTTTTTATAGATTTATTTTTTTATATAATTATTAATATATAAATTTGATTCTATCAAGTAAGAGATAAAAGGTCGAAAGTAAAATTTCGGGCCAGGGTTTAGAACTTGCGATAAAGATATAAAGGGGCTTATACCTTTGGGTAAAAGTCTGAAACGGTTCACCGCAGACATTCCTGAATCAAGCTTCAATTTCGAAAGATTGCGAATGCTAGAGTTTGAAAACCTAAAGTCATGAACCTGGGAAACTGGGCGAAAAGCCATAATAACTGTAGCTTGGCATAATTTGAAGGCTCTGGCCTTCAGGTAATGGAGCGGAAAATCATTCGAAAGGGTTTTTTTCCGCTTTTGTTTTTTCCGCTGGGTTGCTTGGACAATAGAAAAACTTCAGGGCTTTACACCCAATCAACTCAACACCCATAGTTAATCCTTTTCCGTTCCCTCGAACAAAATCTCGGCAAACTTTGCCCCTACCTCCCTTTCCAAATGGTCTTGGTCCCTGAAAAATGCATCTTGCCCCAAATACAAGGAATCATAATCCTGTACCAACAACCCTTCTTTATAAAAAATCTCGTCCGCCCGATAACTTTTTGATCCGATGACTTTGTGAAAAGATTGACTCAATGGAAACCTCACCCCGATTAATTCAATTCCATTTTCTTTACAGAGGGAAATGATGTTTTTCAAGGATGTGGTAAGAGCCATTGACCTGCGATGGCCCGGAAAAAAATCATTTGCACGCGAAATACTTTTTTGGTCTTGGGCCTCCTTCGAAAGTTCAATCCACCTGGTCTTCTTTTGACTTTTCCATTTGGAAAAGTCAAACAACTCCTTTTCCAGAAAATTCCTGATCACCAAACTGTATTTATCATGGAGAAACACGACATAGTAATCCATGTACTTTTCCTCCAAAAAATCAAATAGACCTTGGTGATCCTCCAACTCCGTATAATAGGCTGAACGATCGACATTGTTGAAATCTTCTCGATAAGGGGACAAAGTGTGGTCATCCACGCTGATATACACCTTGGAAACATCCGTATTGGCAATAAGGTATTTGAGCTTCCTTTCCATATCCAAATAGGAATCCCCATGGTCGGAAAAATTGTGTACGTCAAAATCCTCGGTAAAGTCGCCTAAAGGCATTCCGTGAGAATCCGCAAGCAAATAGGTGGGATAGTTCAAATCGACTTCTTCATACCCCCTGATATAAAAAAGCTTGACCAAAATAAAAAGCAATGTATTCACCGCAAGCATAACACCCAAGAAAAACAATGTTTTTGCAATAAATCCTTTCATCTCGTCTTTGGTTAAAATTGAAAATAAATAAATTCGATATCAGCGGAATTATTCCCAAAAATATTGATGACCAAAATAAAGCCCACATACATTGACCATCTGAGTACACGTGTCGATCGAGCCCCCAATTCACTGATCGCGTACTCATTTTCTCTACCCCTCCATTCCAAAATCAAGAAAAGGAAGATGAATACCAAAAGCGTAACTGAGCCTTCCATCGCATAAAGATTGGGTACCGTAAAAAACGAGGTTGAAAATATCCCGCCAACAAACCGAATAGCATGATCGATGTTTTCGGCACGAAAAAATATCCATGCAAAAGTGGTGAAGGAGAAGGTTGCCAACATGGACAAGAACTCCCTGAAGCTGGGCAAAACCCTCCCTTGGGCCACAATTTCGAGATGCTTCCGATTGCTCCCAAGAAAAAGAGAGGGTAGAAAATAAACAGCATTAAGCGCCCCCCAAACGATAAAAGTCCAATTGGCCCCATGCCAAAAACCACTGACCAAAAAGATGATGAAAATGTTCCTCACTTTTGGCCAAATCTCCACCTGACTTCCACCCAGCGGAATATAGACATAGTCCCTAAACCAAGTGGAGAGCGATATATGCCAACGCCTCCAAAACTCAGCTATGTTTCTAGAGAAATAAGGGGTGGCGAAATTTTTCATCAAATCAAACCCAAAAAGTCTGGAGGTTCCGATGGCAATATCGGAATACCCTGAAAAATCCCCGTAAATCTGAAAAGCAAAAAAGAAAGCCCCCATTGCCAACATGGAACCAGAAGCAATTTCAGAATTATTGAAAATGGTATTGGCATATTGGGCGCAGTTATCGGCAATCACCATTTTTTTGAACAAACCCCATAGAATCTGTTTCAAACCATCCACAGCCTTTTTTTGGTCAAAGACCCTTTCCTTAAAAAACTGAGGAAGCAGGTTGGATGCCCTCTCAATAGGCCCAGCCACCAGTTGGGGAAAGAAACTCACAAAAGCACTAAAAGCAATAAAATCCCGGGTTGGCTGCAACTTTTTCCTGTAGACATCAATCGTATAACTCATCGTTTGAAAGGTGTAGAAACTGATCCCTACAGGCAATATAATATTCAGGGAGTTGGCCTGTATGGGACTGCCAAGCAAGGAAAAGGTATCCAGGAAATTATCGAGGAAAAAATTATAGTATTTGAAAAATCCAAGGAAGCCAAGATTGACACCTACACTCATCCAGAGCAATAATTTTCGCCGATGTATCTTTTCAGTTTGGGCAAGCCCCAATCCTACACCAAAATCAACAAGCGTACTGAAAAGTATGAGAGCCAAAAATCGCCAATCCCACATTCCATAAAAAAAACAACTGGCCATAACGATCAATAGGTTTTGCGCCCTCAAATTCCGCTTGGCCACAAACCAATACAGAATAAAAACGATGGGCAAAAACACAGCAAAATCAATCGAATTAAAGGCCATAAATGGTGATTTCCACAGGATGATTAGAGAGGTGAATGCAATTAATTATTTATTTGGGGCAGTGATTTAACCTCAAACTTAACGATAAAGGATTAATTTTTTCAAGGAAATTTTAAGACAGAAAGTCTCTCGCCAAAAAAGAAAATATTTAAAAGACAATATTCTTAATCTTGAGGAGAAAAGTTTAAGGTTTACCAATCCAAATATAAAAGACCTGGTCAATGGGACGAGATAAAAGCAAGCGAGTTTAAAAATTTTAATATAACCACCATAGCCAAATCATATTCCTACACCGACTACCCAGATGCGTTCCATATCTCTTTCTTTTTGACATGTTCCACTAATCTCCCCGATTGATTATTAAAAAATTAGCCAATTAGAATCTCTCCCTAAGATCAGTGAAAAGTGTCTAATTTAGATCAATTGAATAAATGTTTAAAAAAAACAAAAGAACCAGAAAATGGTTTTAAAGGATTAAAACTAAAATTTTAACAAAGGTAATTTTAAAGTATATATCCAGCGAATTGAGTGTAAATCAATAAAACCAATTGGATTAAACTTCTCAAATTAAGGACGCCCAGTTTTGAAAAATTAAAAAACAGAAGCTATAAATATTTGAGTCCAAGAAAAGAAAATATGGAATAAAACCTCAAAGTCTAAAACCACATAACACAAAATATTTTTTGGGGATAAATCAAAACTACCCTTTCGAAATTTCCATAAATCACATTACGAAAAATTGCTTCAAAAACCGGCAAGAAAAAAAAGCTTCTTCCCTAACTGTTCATTGATACATAAGATATAGAATGGGAAAGGGATCCAAATCCATTCCTAATTCTTTTACTAAATAAGAAATTCTGGATAGGCAATAATTCAAAACTAATCGGAAGAAACCAACTCGTTTTTTCCAATTGAATCTAAGACTGAAAACATATTTATTGTATGTCTGAAAAATGACGCACTTAAATTTTTCGATAACACAATGGGTTAATTAAGATCTTAAGAATAGCGTATCTAAAAATCAAACCCAGAAATCCCACTTCCAAAACAAAGAAGAAACATATTCTAAACAACCCAATAATCCTTAATAAATTTTAATCGTCTCCCATTATTAAATCTCCCTTAATCCGTTTTCAAGAAATCACAACCCACTTTACAAATAAAAGAGAGTAGTCAAAATCATTGTTTTTTAACGTTTAAAAAACACACAGTTCAAATCGTTATAATTACTATCAGAATAGTCACACCATACGTCAGCATTTAAGGCGAGCTCTTCAATCCAAAGGAAAAAACAATGATGCTGAAAATTTAAAACACATAAAACCAAAAGGGGAATCCGACCTTGGAAATTGGAAATTCAAAAAATAATCACGAGAATATTTTTGCACACCGAGAAAAATAAATTTCGTTTCAAATTAAATAAAACCATAAAAAGAATCAAAAGCCGATAACTCATAAGAACCTAAAAAAGGGAAAAACCCTCAAGTTCTTAAGTTAATTCTTTTAGAGGAATTGAATTAAATCTTTATTTTTAAACTATTTTAAATGAAAGTATAAATTGATCCAAAACACATTAAATATACTGATTTACACCAATTTAAACATATATTAAAATTCATATAAAAAGAATTTATTTTTTACCATAAATAGGCTTTTTTTAATACTAGTCGGTTTTTCGAATAGTTTTCATTCAATTTTCAATAAACAAAATCTAGAATTTTCATTCATAACTTAAAGCATAATCCGGAAAATGGTTTCATAAAAAATAGCGGGAATTATAAATCAATGAACAACTTACACTAAATACGATTTGAATATGAATTATTAATACTTACATTTATAAAAAATAATCAAAAAAATCAAAAAACATGAAAGACTTAATAAAGAGTGTTCTCTCAGAATTAAAGAAGAAAGATGCATTTGTTTTCGTTACTGAAGATGGGCAAGAAATAAGCCTTCAAGAAGCTTCCAAAAAAGGACTTAGTGTTACTCCAAAAAACCCAAAGATAGAAGCGCAAAACAAACTTGCTAAAGCAGGATTGGACTTGACGGACCTTTCATTGGTTAAAGACATCATGGAAGCAATTGAATTGATCAATGGTGGAAAATCAGGTGGCGCTAAAAAAGCTTCAAGAACAAGCTACAGCGAAAATGACAAGATCAATTATGTAAGGGAATTCAGAAATGAAGAATCCGAAAACAGCAGCATGAATACTTCAAAATTTGCAAGAGCCAAAGGTTTGAATTATCAAACCTTGAATAGCTGGGTAAAGAAATACGAAGATAAGGTCTAATAAGACTTTATTCAATAAAAAAAGGGCGCCAATTTAGGCGCCCTTTTTTTATTGAAAAATTTCCAGAAAAATACTATCCAAAAACTAATTATAAGGAATTGAAATTTTACTAAAAAACAGAATCAATCCCGATTTATGAAAAGCTGTTTTTTGAAGTATTGGAGTTTGTTTGCTTTAAAAACCCATAATTGAGTTCATCTGTATTGAGTCGAAATTCAATACCCTTGAGTATAGGAATTCAAAATAACTCCCTGAAATCGATATCTATTTACAAGAAATCAACAAAATTTAAATGTTGATTCATTCTGGCAAAAATAACGAATGGAAGCATCTATCATTCGTTTTTCGCAAATAAAAAATACTCTAGAATAAAAGCTACACCACCTCCATCTTCATAATCAACTATCTTTAATGGTATTTTTAACGATTTTTTTTTATTCAATTGAAATCGACCAACAAAATATAATCGATCTGTCTTGGAAATCTTCTTAAAAGAAAGGTGTTCCGCTTGGATCGGCTGAATAAAATTTAATCAATCGGCAAATACCAAAATTAAATTATTGAACCATCGGAAATTCCGGACACCTATCCATAGAAAAAAAATACCACTTGGATTATAGGGACGCTTAAAAATGAAAACTTGAAGAAGAAAATAATGAGGATGGAAATTAATATTATTGAAAATATCTCTTTAGGATAAGAAGGAATACATGTCAAAATAAATCTTTATGCATCAGGAAATAAACTTATCCTCCACACCAAATCCTATTTCACAATTGTCCTCCACTACCACCTACAACAGCATTATATAATGCCCGGCCAAATCCCAATGTCTTGGACCTCATCCTTTAGGAGATAGTTAAACTGGATAGATCCCCAAGTCAATGCTCTCCTGCTCCAGCACTGGGATTCTCCCTACTATAAAATCAACATTCATTTCCCTGTTCCATGGTCTAAAAACGCAAAAAAAATCCCTGCATCTCTGCAAGGCTTTTGCTCCTCCTGTTGAGCTTCCCGATTCGTTCGTCTCTTGGGATTGCCGAAACAAAGACCCATCCCGTTCAAACTGGGTCAGACGCAATTCCAGCCTCCCGCTATTCGCTTTTCTATAAATATTCTTGATTTCTGATTTTTGATGAATTTTTCCGCTTTTAAGGATTCAGTTTTTGATTCATATCCAAAAACGATTTTCAGTTCCCAAGGAATGCCCCGCCTTGTCCAGATTTTATTTCTTGCACCATCATTGTGGAATGCTATCCTATTCGCCATATTTTCGCTTTGACCAACGTAATATTTATCGATGGAAGACGAATACAAAATATAAACAAAAAATTGTCCCATGGTCCAAAAATGCAAAAAGCCCTGCATCTCTGCAAGGCTTTGGCTCCTCCTCTTGGGCTCGAACCAAGGACCCTCTGATTAACAGTCAGATGCTCTAACCAGCTGAGCTAAGGAGGAATTTGTTGTTATTTTGCCAACCCTTTCGGTTAACGTGATGCAAACTTAGCAGGATGTTTGATTTTTTCCAAACCTCACTCCCAAAATATTGTAGTTTTTTCTAGCCGAATCCATTTTTTCCTATTAATCAGCCACTTAATTTTCTCAACCTAAAACATATTTAATTACCCCAAATAAATATGTTGAGCAAATACCTCAAATCAGATGGAATCGAATAGGTTTTTTCCTTAAATTGAAATACCGCTTTTCTTTCTTGCATTATCCTCTAATCAAAAAAGGTATGGACCCCACTTTCAACAGAAGAGATTTTATCAGACTGAGTGCCATTTCTACACTCGGGTTTGCTTTTCTCCCCTTTTCAGGTTTGCAAGCCGCCCCCTCCGACCGTGTCCGGATCGCAATCATCGGGCTTGGAGGGATGGGCCTCTCCCATCTCAATTGGTTTGCCAATCTCCCCGATGTGGAGGTGGTCGCCTTGTGTGATGTAGACAGCAACAGGGCAAAAGATGCCCTGAAAAAACTCAACAAAATCCACCCGGACAACAAAGCAGTCACCTATACCGACTTTAGGCACATTCTTGACCGGCCAGACATTGATGCAATTACCATTGCCACTCCCGATCACTGGCATGCCCAGATTGCGATCCTCGCCTTCCAATCCGGAAAGGATGTTTACGGTGAAAAACCCCTCTCCTATTCCTTTAAAGAAGGGCAAATGATGCTTGATGCTTTGGAAGAACAGGGTAGGATTTTTCAACTGGGAACCCAGATCCACGCAGGAGACAATTACCATAGGGTTGCAGAAATCATTCAATCGGGGGAACTTGGAAAAATAAAATCGGTGAGGCTATGGAAAACCGGTGAACCACCTATCATCAAAAGGCTCAACTTCCAGACCCCTCCCAAGAGTCTCAACTGGGACATGTGGCTGGGTCCGGCTCCCTATTCGGAATATGCCCCGGAAAAATGCCATGTCAATTACCGGTATTTTATGGAATATTCAGGTGGAGTGTTTCAGGATTTCTGGTGCCACATTGCCGATGTGCTCTACATGTCCTTGGAACCAAACAAACTCAATCGGATATCGGCTACAGGACAGCGGTCACCCGGTATGGGAGACACGGCTGCTTGGATGAATGTGGATTATGAATTCAAAAATCTTGACGTGCACTGGACTTCAACCCCTCCGAACATCCCTGGTGCAGAAAGAAGGCATATTGGGGCATGTTTTGAAGGGACTAAAGGAAGCCTTATTTGCGACTATAACAGCATGGAAATATACTTCAATGGAAAAATACTGAATGACATTCCGGAAGTAGCGCTGTCTATCCCGCGCTCGCCTGGACATCAGCAGAATTTCATCGATTCCATCAAATCAAGAAAACAACCGGAATCCAACCTTGAATATGTTCGCGAAATGACAATGCCGATGCACCTTGGCCTCATTTCATTCCAACTGGGCAGACCTTTGGAATGGAACCATCGAAAAGAGCTGTTCCAAAAGGACGATGAGGCAAACGGCTTACTTTGGAGACCCTACCGGGACAAGTGGAATCTTATTGGCGCATAATTCCGGGAATATCCTTAAACCCGAATTCCAATACAGCGGAAAAGTAACGGAAATGAGCTAACTTGAGGTAAGTTAAATGGAAATATGCATTTGATTTTCTAACAGGATTGAAACTGCAAGAAAATCAGGCTTTTGAGAGGATATGGATAATCCCTAATATGGTGAAGTCAAAAAAACATACGAATTACTGATTATTAAGAAACTATACCCTGAAATTGGTAATGCATAACAAGGGTTAAATTGTTAAATTATTCAAAAAACACTCCCAACGATGGACAACAAATACACCCTCACTATAAATGGCAAAAAGCAGGAAGTCACTGCTCCGGAAGACATGCCCCTCCTCTGGGTCATCAGAGATTTGCTTTCGATGAAAGGAACCAAGTTTGGCTGTGGCCAAGCACTTTGCGGAGCCTGCACTGTCCACTTGGATGATAAGGCGGTAAGATCTTGCAGCATGCCGATTTCCGCAGTTGGCGATAAAAAAATAACCACCATTGAAGGCCTTTCAAAGGAAGGCGACCATCCCCTCCAAAAAGCCTGGGTGGAACATGTGGTCCCTCAATGCGGATATTGTCAATCGGGACAAATCATGCAAGCAGCAGCACTGCTCAAAGAAAACCGAACACCTTCAGGGAGCGAAATCGAAGCCGCCATGGCAGGAAACCTTTGCCGATGCGGCACCTATAACCGCATCAAGGAGGCCATTCTCACCGCCTCCAAGTCCTAAAAAAATTCTGCTCATTCAAAGCGATAAAGCCATGCTACCAAAACTCCCTTTTTTCAAAACAAAAGAGCCCAAAATCCAAAGCAAAGTATTCATTCCCTCCAGAAGGGAATTTTTAAAGATAAGCTCACTCGTCACCGGGGGATTTGTCATGGGTATAAACTTCCAATGTGCTGGTCCAAAAGGTGAAGTCATCACCTTTGCGCCAAATGTCTACATCAACATCTCTTCTGACAATGTCATCACACTTATTGCGCATCGCTCTGAAATGGGCACGGGAATCCGAACTACGCTACCAATGATCGTTGCTGATGAAATGGGAGCAGAGTGGAGCAAAGTAAAGATTGCCCAAGCAGAAGGTGATGAGGAAAAGTACGGAGACCAGAACACCGATGGATCTTATTCCATCCGGATGTTTTACGAGCCCATGCGACTTGCGGGAGGTACGGCACGCCAAATGCTACAGGCTGCAGCGGCTGCCAAATGGGGTGTAGATGTCTCAGAATGCAGCACTGAAAACAGCCAAGTTCTCCACTCCAGCGGTAAAAAAATCAAGTTCGGAGACCTGGTCGCTGATATGGGGAAAATGGAAATCCCAAAACCTGAAAGCATCACGCTAAAAGAATTCTCAAGCTACAAATTGATCGGGAAGGATGTCACGATATATGACGCAAAAGACATGTCAACAGGGAAAGCCATCTACGGAGCCGATGTAGACCTCCCGAACATGCAAATTGCGGTCATCCGGCGAAGCCCTGTTGTCGGGGCGAAAGTGATCTCATTCAATGATGAAAAAGCAATGGCCATTCCCGGTGTCAACCGGGTGGTAAAAATCGAGGGAGCAGGCAATCCTCCGGGATTGGACAAACCACTAGAAGGCGTAGCGGTCATCGCAGACAATACCTGGGCAGCCATGAAAGGCCGTGATGCCTTGGAGATTGAATGGGATTTGGGAGAAAACCAAACGTACAGCTCCTCAAAACAGCTGGAAGAGATGCTAAAAAGCACCACTGGTGATGGGAAGTTAAGAAGGGAAAGAGGGGATTTCAAAGCTGCGCAAAGAAATGCAGGCAAAAGGATTGAAAGAACTTACCTAGCCCCTTTTTATGCCCATGCCACCATAGAGCCGCCAGCAGCCATCGCCCATTACCAGGGAGACGGAATTTGTGAGATCTGGGCACCTACGCAGCATCCCCAATGGGCAAGACAGGCCGTTGCAGACGCACTTAATATCGATTTATACAATGTGACCGTAAATGTAACATTATTGGGTGGTGGCTTTGGCAGAAAATCCAAACCTGATTTTGTGGTAGAGGCAGCCTTGCTATCAAAAGCCGCCAAATCACCTGTTCGGGTACAATGGACCAGAGAGGACGATTTACACCATGATTTTTTGCATGCCCAAAGTGCACAGAGGATCAAGGCAACTTTAGATAAAAACGGCAACCTTAGCGGATGGAATCACCACACTGTTTTCCCTGCAATTGGTGCTACAGCCAGTGCCACAGAACTCCATCCTTCTGATGGAGAATTGGGACTTGGCTGCATCGACTTTCCTTTTGACGTCCCCAATATCCGGATAGAATCACATGAATCAAAGGCCCATACCAGGATCGGTTGGCTGAGGTCCGTCAGCAATATCCACCATTCTTTTGCCACCAACTGCATGCTGGATGAGCTTGCTGAAGCAAAAGGAGAAGATCCTGTTGATTTCCTATCGGGATTGCTGGGTGAAGACAAAAATCTGAATTTTGAAGGGGAAATTAAGGGTCAATTTGGCAATTATGGCGAAAGCATCGAAAAATTCCCATTGAATACCGGTCGGCTGAAAAGAGTAATTGAAATAGTGGCCAAGGAGGCGAACTGGAAAAACGCAGTTGCAGAAGGCAAGGCGATGGGATTCGCGGCGCATAAAAGCTTCCTTACTTATGTGGCCTGTATCGTGCGCGTGGAAAAAGGCGCAGATGGAAAGCTATTGATCCCAGAGGTGTTTTATGCAGTGGATTGCGGTATTGGCGTGAATACCGACAGGATAAGATCCCAATTTGAAGGCGGTGCACAATTTGCGACAAGTCTAGCCATGACCTCTGCCATTACCTTGGAAAACGGAAAAGTCCAGCAAAATAATTTTGATGGTTACGAAATCATCAGAATGCCCCAATCTCCAAAAAAGATCCATGTCCACATTGTCGAGAGCATGGAAAAACCAACGGGCGTGGGTGAACCACCCGTACCTCCCTATATCGCGGCACTTTGCAATGCCATGTATAAACTCACCGGTGAGCGAATTTATCAATTGCCTTTCAAGGCATAAGCAACCCCAATCAGGAACAAGCAAAGAAGGTATACACAATTATTCAATTTCAATTCTTGGTATATTCCGAATGGATCTTTTTATTTCTTAAAACAAAAACAGCCTTCGTCAGGGCTGTTTTTGTTTCGACAGATCGCACCGATCCTTTCAACCCGTTTTATGCATTACGAACTCAATTCAATAATGTAATTTACTGATAATCAATTAGGTGTTGACTATTTTTGACTTCACCCTATTGGTGTCGGGAATAATTCTCCCAATCGTCTGATTTCCTTGTAGTTTCAACCCCATTTGGAAACCTATTCCATAATTAGGGTTCAAACCCTGTTATGCAACACCATTTCGGCTTGTAATTGTAAATAATTATAATTCCTTATTCTTATTGAGTCCACCACATCGGAGCCACGCCTTATTCCCCAAATCGACTGATTTTCTTGCAGTTTCAAATCCATTTGGAAACCCAATGCATCTTTTGGGGTCCATCAAAAGGTCTTCTAACTTGTAAAAAAATCAATTTGACTATCCATGATTTTTCCAGTAGACAGCAAAATTCACATGATCCTCTCCAGAAATCTTAATCGGTGACTTCTTCCTTCTTTCAGCTTGGTCCCTTTTCTTGGAAATATATTTTACTGGCAAAATAGCGGATGCTCATATCAATTAATTTTTAAACATGAATACCGCGCCAAGAAAAGTCAATTTTTTACATTGAAATTTTCAATTTTACTGCTTTTTAATCGGTGTTTCATCGCATTCTACATCGCCCACTACATACTGCATCCCGTCCAGAAAAAATCGCAGTAATTCCGGGTTTTCAAAACTTTGGGCATTGTGTGATGGTGAGCAATACATCACTTTCCCTTTTCCTTGTGCCCTAATCCATGCCACATAGGTTTTTCCTTCGGTCAATGCATTCCTCTGCCCTGTGATTTCTGAATTGTTGAAATAAAGCAAAGGCTTAAAATCCAAGTCAGAATAGGCGTTTTTGTAAAAATAAGGTTCATCCACATGATTGAATCCACCTACCGGAAAAGCCTGGACCAGCGGATGGTTTGGGTCTTCAAGTCTTACTTGAATGGCCTGCTGTGGAGGATGATAATCGAAACTTGCTCCCACCAATCGACTGAATGCACCGGAATTGTTTTGCGCCGTCACCGCACCATGAAGCAAAAGCAAGCCTCCCCCATTTTGGACATATTCCAGCAGGTTTGCCTCCAATTTCAAGGCCCATTTCATCACTTGGGCACTGTCGGCATCAGATTCCTCCCTCAACTTGTCCCAAAACAAATTCCTGTGATCTGGCTTGGAACAGGTATTATTCAGTACTACGGCATCGAATTTTTTGAGGTTTTCCATTTCAAACATCCCAACATCCTTACTTCCTGTTACCTCAAAAGCACCACTTTTCTCACTGATCACTTTCAACATCTCTTCCGTATGTGGAATCACCCAATGGTCAAAACCTGTATGCAGTGAAAAGACAAGCACATTTTTCTTTTCTGAAATCGGGAAAGTTGCACTCTCCGGCGCCAGAGAATGTATTTTGTCAATCCAGGTTTTATCCAACTTTACTTCGGGAAGGCTTTGTGATTTTGCGAAGAAAACTTGGCAAAAAAGGAATGAGAAGAGTAAAATCTTTATTTCCATTGGTATAAAAGGAGGAGGTATCATCTGAGATTATGAGGATTTTTATAACTTGAAAATCCGAAAACCCAATAACCTAAAAATCAATGGAATTCAAAAGACTTTTCTTCCAAAGCCTCCTTATCCTCGGTTTACCTGCATCTGCTTTCTCTCAGCAGGTCCAACTCCAAGAAACTCCCAGCGGGATAGATTTTAAAAGCGGCAAACATTTGCTACTGACCTACCAGACGGCGGCAGCTGGGGTACCGGGTGGCGTGAAACCGGAATTTAAAAAATCCGGATTCATCCATCCCCTCAATTCTCCATCTGGACAGAAACTCACCAGGATCCAACCTCCTGACCATTACCACCACTACGGAATTTGGGGTCCTTGGACCAAAACAACCATTCAAGGTCGTGAGGTCGACTTTTGGAATTTGGGTGACGGAAAAGGCCGGGTGGACTTTGACCGCATCATTTCCAAACAGGAAAATCCAGAATTTGCTGAATTGGTCGTCAGACAAAAGCACATGGACTTACTTGCTCCTAATGGTCCACAGTTGGCGATTGAAGAGGATTTGGGCATCAGGGTTTGGAACAAGAAAAATAACCGATACATAGTGGATTATACCACGACCATTTCCACTCCCCTTGCATCAAGTGTCATGTTGGATGCCTACCGATACGGTGGAGGGATTGGTTTCAGGGCCACGGAAATGTGGGACCATACCAACAGCACAGTATTGACATCTGAAGGACACGACCGAAAAGCCGCTGACGGTTCCTTTGCAAAATGGGTAATCATCGAAGGCGTAAGCTCGGATGCCTCCGGCAAAAGCGGTATACTTTTCCTCAGCCACCCACAAAACAGATCTCATCCAGAACCGATGCGGGTTTGGCCAGAGGACGCCAACGAGGGAAAGGAAAATGTTTTTATTGAATTTTGTCCCATCCGCCATGAATCCTGGGAGATTTTGCCAGGCAAAAAATACACCCTGAACTACCGAATGGTTGTTTTTGACGGCTCCCTTACCGCTGGGGAAGCTGAAGCCTATTGGAAAGCATTCTCAAAAAATTAACTCCCATCTAACCTAAAACCTCCCCATGAAAAGAAGACACTTTATCCAAAAGAGCGCAATGGCAACAGCAATAATGGGTTTTCCCACTATTGTACCTTCCTCAGTTTTCGGCAAAAATGCCCCCAGCAATAAAATCAACATCGGCCAGATTGGCTGTGGCCGGATCGGTCGCGACCATGATCTTCCCGGCACCTGGCAGCACGACAAGGCCAGGATTGTGGCAGTTTCCGACGTGGACAGCAAGCGAATGCGGGAAGGAAAAGAACTTGTAGAACAATATTATACCCAAAAAATGGGGAGTCCCTATCTCAATGTAAAGCAATATGGGGATTATAGAGAAATGCTGATGGACAAAGACATCGATGCCGTCATCATCAGTACTCCTGACCATTGGCACTCCCAGCCGGCTATGGAAGCGGCATTGGCAGGCAAGCACATCTATCTCCAAAAACCCACTTCCTTGACCATCAAAGAAGGCCGCCAATTGGTCGAAGTGGTGAACAAAACTGGAATTGTCCTGCAACTTGGCACCCAGCAGCGCTCAAGCGACCAATTTAGAATCGCGGCAGAATTGGTGAGAAACGGAAGAATTGGAAAACTCCACACCGTCAGGATTGGCTTGCCCGGAGATCCCGCGGGGCCTGAAGCACCACAAATGCCCATACCCAAAAACCTGGATTTCGACAGATGGTTGGGCGCAACACCAGAGATTCCTTACACGGAGATTGGCGTCCATCCTCAGCATGATTATGGCCGTCCAGGTTGGCTGAGACACGAAAATTATGGTGCGGGGATGATTACCGGGTGGGGCCAACATCATTTTGACTGTGCGGCTTGGGGAATGGATACCGAACTTACCGGACCCAGATTTATCGAGGCAGTCGCCGAATTCCCAAGATCTGGCCTTTGGAATGTCCATGGAGACTTCATGGTCAAGGCGGAATATGAGAATGGCATAATGATGCTGACCAGCGGTGGCTATCCCAATGGCATCCGGTATGAAGGTTCGGACGGCTGGATATGGGTCTCACGTGGAAGTTATGTGGCCTCCACAAGTGATCCGGTTTCGCAAGGAGCAAATGCAAAAGCACTCGACGCATCAGACCCAAAAATACTCCAATCCATCATTGGTCCAGAGGAGATCCATCTGTATAAAAGCGCTGAGCAGCATGGCAATTGGCTGGATTGTATTGAATCGGGCGAGGAACCCATTTCACCTGTAGAAATCGGTCATCGATCGTGCTCGGTATGTTTGGTCAGCCATATCGCGATGAAGACGGGCCGAAAACTGGAATGGGACCCCAAAACGGAGCGCTTTGTCAACGATGCCGAAGCCAATTCACACCTCAGCAGACCCCAAAGAGCGCCTTATGGAACAGACAATGTCAAAATTTGAACCAATGAACATTAAATTAAGAAGGCTTTTTGTGTTGTTTCCCCTTTTGATTTTCCAGTTTTGCAATGCACCAAAAGAAGATACCATGGAAAAATCCGAAAAGGACAAAGTGATCATCATGAGTCTTGATCCCGGTCATTTCCATGCTGGATTGATCCACAAGACCATGTATCCCAAAGTGGATTCGACTGTGTATGTTTTCGCCCCCGAGGGAAATGAACTCGCCGATTACCTCCAACGGATAGCGGGCTATAATCTTCGGGAAGAAAACCCTACCTCCTGGAACATTCAAGTCGAAAAAGGCGAGGATTATTTGGAACAAATGATTTCCAAAAAACCTGGAAACGTGATGGTGGTTGCCGGCAAAAACGACCAGAAGATCGACTATATCCGTGCAGCCATTGCAAACGGCATCCATGTCTATGCAGACAAACCGCTGGTGATCAATCAAGCTGGGTTCAAGGAATTGATCAAGGCTTTTGAGGAGGCTGCTCAAAAGGATTTGATGCTTTATGACATCATGACCGAGCGCTTTGAGATATCATCGATGCTTCAACGGGAGCTTTCAATGCTTCCAGAAGTTTTTGGCGATCTTGAAACAGGGACTTTGAAAAATCCGGCCATTACCAAGGAAAGTGTCCATCACTTTTTCAAGTATGTTTCGGGTCAGCCATTGATCCGTCCGGATTGGTTTTTTGATGTAAACAAAGAAGGCGAGGGAATTGTCGATGTGACGACACATTTGGTGGACTTGATCCAGTGGGAAGCTTTTCCCGAAATGATTTTGGACACCACGGATGTTCAGATGTTGGCTGCCAAAAGATGGCCAACTACCATGAATTTGGATGAATTCAAAAAAGCTACCGGAAAACAAAGCTATCCTGAATTTCTACAAGACCGTATTCGTGGAGAAAAATTGGAGGTTTTCAGCAATGGTGAAATGAATTACACCCTGCGTGGAAAGCACGCCAAAGTCAGTGTTATCTGGAATTTTGAAGCACCCGAAGGTGCTGGAGACACCCATTTCAGCATGATGCGCGGCACAAAAGCCAACTTGATTATTCGTCAGGGAAAGGAAG
This sequence comes from Rhodonellum sp., assembly GCF_030656585.1. Lineage (NCBI taxonomy): Bacteria > Pseudomonadati > Bacteroidota > Cytophagia > Cytophagales > Cytophagaceae > Rhodonellum > Rhodonellum sp. Next base: position 36,521 of record NZ_JAUSPP010000028.1, on the reverse strand, counting down.
AAGGATATAAACCAACCTTGTATATTGTACTTTTGGAAGGTCAGGAGAAAGCACTGGAGGAAGCAGTAAACAACAAACTCCAATCTACATTCCCGGGACTTGGATTGGAAAAGCTGAAAAACGGAGAATTCTTGGTCAAAATCCCCGAACGCTATCATGTCGGCCATGAGGCTCATTTTGCACAGGTGACGGAAAGGTTTTTGGAGTATTTTGAATCCAAAAAAATGCCTGACTGGGAGGTTCCAAACATGATCGTCAAGTATTTCACCACGACCAGAGCATTGGAAATGGCGAAAACACCCTAAAGGGATTTATCGCACAAAAAAGATTAGTGGTGGAGGAGGCAATAAGCCTTTCTCCACTTTTTTCTTTTTTACGCCAAAGTCATTCTGTTTTTTCTTGTCAGTTTTTTGATGAATTCCAATTTCCGGAAGCGTAAAGCGGACCAATCTTCATCAATCGCTACCTGTCTCACACCCTCAAACCCTGATTTACCCAAAAACGCCCAACCCTTGTCCCGGCTGATGACAGCTTTGTATTTCTTGGAAGTTCTCTTTGGGTAAGCCATCCAGAAAATCTCATCATTTTGGATATTGGCATGTACGGCTTCATAATTCACCCTGATCTCCTCTTCGGTTTGGGCAAAGAAAAGAAAAAATCCTGCTTCTTGCAGCAAGTTTGTCACCAAGCCCTGATCAATCCAATCCTTCATTTTTTCGTCAAGATCTTTGGGGGCATTCCCAATAAATATCTTGGTGTTCTCCTTGTAGTTGAGTTTTTTCAGAAGTGGATCCATGAGCTGATTTTGATATCTCTGGTTTGGAAAATCTAAAAAAGGAAATTTAACCCGATCTATGCATGACCATTTATAAGCCAGCCTGAAATTACTAAATAATCATTCCTTACCTACAATTTTTTACTTCACCACATCGACACTATCCCTTATGCTCCAAACAGCCTGATTTTCCCGTGGTTTTAACCCCATTGGGAAACCTATTGCTTATTTTGAGTTTAATCCATTATGCATTGAAAGTCCCAAAAAACACTCAATCCTCTTTCCTGTAAAGGCAAAGAATTATGAGGAGCTACCAATAGAACAAAAAAGATTTTCAATAAAACGCATATATAATCTCCAGCACCGGTTCCAATGACATTCCTCCGGGATTAAGTCCCATTTCACCTTCAGGCGCGGAAATCCCCATCTTTGCATAGTAGGTATTCCAAATCCCAAAAAGCTCACCCGTATCCGGGTCCACGAAGGTCATGGGTTTTGGGGTAAAAACATTCTTGCCGCCATTGGCTTTTTTGAAAGCAAAATGAATCAGTTCGGAGCAGTAATAGGTGTCGTTTTCCAAGTCAAAAACAACATCATAGGGTTTTCCCAAAAGCGCTTGGGCCTCGATAAGCGCTGCAGGAATCAGTGGCTGGAATTCGGGAACCAATCTTCCCACGACCACTTTGGGGTTTCCATTTCCATCCAGTTGCCTTCCCATAAATTCCTTTAACGCAGTTTTGCTGACACCCTTAGAAACCGCCTCCAGGACAAACCACTCTCCTTTTTCTTTCATTAAAAGGCCATTATGAGAAAAATCGAGGTCTTCATAACCCTGAGTCACTTTTCGAATGGCATCACAAAAATCACCACAATCCCCATCTTGGAACAAAATATCTCCCTCCTGCCAATCCATTTTATCCCCACTGCAGGAGAAAAAAAGCAGAGCACACAAAAAAGTCAGTGCATGGATAAAATTGAGTTTACGCATCTGTTTCAATTGTTGATTTTCATTTTTTTTACAAAAAGGAGTATTTGGGACCAATATTTTTTCCTTGGCCTATCGGCTCAATCTCCAATCCTTGGGTTTTTATGCATTTCGAAAAAACAAAAGGTCAAATCACCATAAAAAAGAAAATCAACGATACGGTCAACACCAGAATCATTTTTTTGGCCTTTTCCTTTACCGCCTCTTTGATTTTGCGTTTTCTCAAAATGAGCACACTGATGCTCAATGCAAAAAGCTGAAGGGCGATACCCACACCATTCAGGGGCTGCATTGGCGCATCGAGCCATTGAAAATATCCATTCGCTAGCGGTATCAAACAAAGTAAAATTCCTGTAACTCCAAATATAAAGGACCGTTGAATCAACAACTCCTCATCTTTATCCATCCAATTCATTGTTCCAATGTTGCTTTAATTTTATCTTTTCTGCCTCGAAAATAACTTTCCATTTCCACGAGCGATAGCGCGTTGAATGTCATGTCTTTGGTCAGCCCTCCTTTCCTTCCCACCATTACTCCATATTTCATATCGGCATATCCCTCCATGGCATGCGCATCCGGATTGATGGAAAGCTTCACTCCCTGCTCCAAGGCATAATGGACCCATCTCCAATCCAAGTCGAGACGCCAAGGGTTGGCATTGATTTCTATCACCACTTGCCGGGCAGCACAGGCATCAATGACCACTTTATGATCAATCGGATACCCTTCCCTTCTCAGCAACAAACGCCCGGTTGGATGGCCCAAAATGGTAGTGTAGGGATTATCGATTGCCTTTAGCAATCTTGCAGTTGCCCTTTTCCGATCCATACTTAAAGGGGAATGGATCGAGGAAACCACAAAATCGAAACCTGTCAAAATCTCGTCGGGATAGTCCAAACTGCCATCATTCAGGATGTCGCTTTCGATCCCCTTAAAGATTCTGAATGGTGCCAATTCAATATTCAAGGACTCAATTTCCAAAAATTGTTTCTCAACCTTCTCGATTTCAAGTCCACCTGCGTAAAATGCCGAACGGCTGTGGTCTGAAATCCCCAAATATTCGTAGCCCAACTCCTTGCAATGCACTGCCATTTGTCTCAGTGTATGCTTTCCATCGCTGTAGATAGAATGATTGTGCAGGATCCCCTTCAAATCCTTTACTTCCAAGAGTGCTGGGATTTCGCCGGATTTTGCCCACTCAAATTCAAAAAAACCTTCCCGTAGTTCTTCGGGAATCCAGGACAGTCCTGCTCTTTGGTAAGCTTCCTTTTCGTCCTGGAATGGACCCTCATTCAAAAAATCGATCAAGGGTTTTTGATCCTCCACGGGGTAAAGCAGGTGGGCCTTGCTCCCGGTTCTCAATATTTTTTCTTTCACAAAATTCTCTTCCCCGCAAAAGTGGATGTCCACCTTGACCTCAGGGGAAATAATCACCCCTCTCCATTTAAATGGGCTAGAGGATTTTTTGTCTTTTTCAAGATTCTTGATCCCTTCCAAAGCAGCCATCACTCCCCTTCTGTCCTTAGTGGAAACAAGGAATTCCACGGATTCGATGATTTCCATTTTTCGGGAATATTCGCCAACGGTCACGGATTGATCCACTACTTCCAATTCTTTTATCGCATCTGCAACTTGCTCTACCGCTGCTTCTACTTCGGCATAAAGCCATTTGCCAATGTTGGCAACCTTGAATTCAAGACCTTGAATGATGCTTTCCTGAGTTTTCTCGCCAAACCCTTTGATCTTGGCTACCTGGCCTGCTTGGCAAGCCTCAAGCAATTCATGGGTGGAAGTGATGTTCAACTCCTCCCAGAGGGTCTTTACTTTTTTGGGTCCCAATCCCTTTATTTCCAAAATCTCAAGGATGCCCGTTGGTGTTTTGGCTAATAAATCCTCCAGAACGGAGTGGGTTTGGCTTGTTCCCAAGGAAAAAACGACCTCTGCAATACTCTTCCCGATTCCGTTGATGCCTTGCAGCTCAGAAACCCCCAAGCCTTCGATGGAGATTTCACCCCTTTCCAAGGTATTCACAGCGGTTTGATAACTTTTGATTTTAAAAATATTTTCCTCGTGGAGCTCCATCAGTTTGATGATCAGCTTGAGTTGGCGAATGATGCTTTTTTGGTCCAAAATCTTAAAAAGGTTGATTATCGATAAGGACAAATGTCACCAATAAATGTTTCAAAATAAAATCTTAAAGCTTAACTTAAGCAAATCAATCCAATGAAAAAGACCGTATGAAGTATTGGCTAGTCAAATCCGAACCGGAAACTTACAGTTTTGAAGACCTAACCAAAAAAGGGGAAGATGTTTGGGATGGCATCCGGAATTTTCAGGCAAGGAATTATCTAAGGGAAATGGAAATCGGCGATCATATCCTATTTTACCACAGTGGAAAAAAGAAGGAAATCGTCGGCGTGGCCAAAGTGAGCGCTTCCGCCTTTCCCGATCCCGGGGACAGCCAGAACAAAGGTTGGCTTGCCGTAAAAATCAAACCGGTGAAGGCACTTTCAAAACCAATGGGATTGGAGGAAATCAAGGCAGATGACAACCTGAGAGATCTGCCCATGCTCAAACAATCCAGGCTTTCGGTCATGCCTGTAGAAAAACCACAATTTGACCATATCATAAAAATAAGCTCATGAAGCCTACATTCATTTTCTTCATTTTTTTACTTGTCCAAATACCTGGTTTTTCACAAATCCAGTTTCTGGAAAGGTTTGAAATTAATTCAAATTTCAACGACAATAATTTTACCATTCTGCCCTCTTCAGAAGGATTGATTGCATTTCGAAGCCTTTCGGAAAAAGGCCTCGGTTCGAAAAAAAAACTCCAGCTTTTGGAAATGGATTATGAATTGAAGTTCGAAGAACTTTCTGAAATCAACATCAGGGACAATTATGAACTTGTTGGCTTTGACCTGGATGGTGATTTTTTTTATGCCATGTTACAAAAAGGGACTTACCAGACAGACGACCGGTATGTGATGGAAATCAATCTTGCTACGATGGAATTAAAGGAGATCAACATCAAGAATGTCCTCAACATGGAATTGAGTGAATTTTTGGTTTTGAATCGCAAAGCCATATTCATGGGCACCACTGAAATGAGACCCGTGGTTCAGATTTTTGACCTGGAAACCAACAATATGGTCACCGTGCAGGGAATTTATTCCAAAGACACGCAAATTCTCCAGTTGAGAAAAGATCCTGCCCTCGGGATTTTTGACATCTTGATCAGCAAGCGGGACAAATTCAAAATGAAGCAGGTCTTGGTTCTGACCTTTGATGGAGAGGGAAACAAGATAAGGGAAGTGATGATAGACAAATTGGAAGATTCAGACATGGAAATCGTGGAAGGCATTTTGACACCTATCCAAAATTACCAGCAAAGCCTCATCGGTCCCTTTGGACAGCGAAAAAGAGAAGCGTTTTCCGGGATCTACATCACCAACATCAACGAATTCGGGGAATTCAATACGAACTATTACACGTTAGAGGATTTTCCCAATTTTTACAATTACCTAAATGAAAAGAACCGTGAAAAAAAGTTAAGGGCTGTGGAAAAAACCATTGAAAAGGGAAGAAAACCGACAATAAGCCCAGTTTTTTCCACTCGGGAAGTCATCAATTTGGAGGATGGATTTTTGGTTTACAATGATTATTTTTCTGCCAGCAATCCGAGATACATGCCCCGAGACGGTGTCTATGCCAACAATATATACAGGATGAATCCCTTCAACCCTTTTATGGGAGGCATGTATGGCGACCCCCTTTTGGGATATGGAGGATACCCGAGGTATCCAAGCATGGCGCGGGAAGGGGAATACAAATTCATCTCGGCACAATTTGCGCTGATCAACAAAGATGGTCGCGTGATCTGGGACAATGCCCTAAATCTGGAGAACAAAACCACTGCCGATCCCAGCAAATTCGGGGAAATCAGTTTTGACGGAGAAAAACTCCATTACCTGTATCTTGATGGACTGGAGATCAAGATGAGTTTCCTCAAAAACGGAGAAGTGATTTTTGAAAACCAGCCCTTCGAAATCCAACTTATCAAGGAAAACGAACGGATCCGAGATACGCAAGAAAGCAGTTTGCAACTGACTTGGTGGTTTCAGGAGTATTTCCTACTCTCTGGAAAACAAAAAATTCGCTTTCAAAACGAATCCGGAAAAGAAGAAATCCGTGAAGTTTTTTTTATCACCAAAATCAAGGTGAATGGGGACTTATTCGTCCCCGAAGAAGGCCTTAAAAAACAATGATATCTAGGCAACAGATTTTCAATTCGACACAAGTATTAAGGCTTTCTTGAACAGAGAGAAATCATTTCTTGAAATCCGGTTTCAAGGATGGCGCATTTATACGAAGCCATTCTTCATTCCCCACCTTTTCTTTTTATATTTGCACACAAATCGAAGCCATGCAAAAAAGAATTGTTCTGGATCAACAGCAAATTGACATCATCCTGAAGCGTTTTTGCCATCAGTTGATTGAAAATCACGATACTTTTGAAAATACTGTTCTCTTGGGTCTACAGCCAAGGGGGCCAATCGTATTGGATAAACTCGTGAAATTGCTGAAAGAAATTTCCGGTATCAGCGTTCCCTTTGGCTACTTGGACGCTACATTTCACAGGGATGATTTTCGAAGAAGGGATTTTCCTCTTCAAGCCAACGAGACCAAAATCGATTTTTTACTGGAGGGAAAAAAAGTAATCCTTGTGGATGACGTCCTTTACAAAGGGCGATCGGTAAGAGCGGCCATGGATGCCATGATTGCCTTTGGGAGAACTCAAAAGGTGGAACTCATGGTATTGGTGGACAGAAAATACACCCGCGACTACCCGATCATGCCCGATTACTTCGGCGTCAAAGTCAACACCTTGGAAAGTCAATATGTGGTCGTGGAATGGGCAGAAAAAGGTTTTGAAAAAGATGCCATTTGGATAACAGAAAAAGTTAAAAACTAAACATGTCACAACTCAGCACCCGACACCTCTTAGGCATCAAGGACATCACCACCGAAGACATACAGCTCATCTTTGAAACCGCACAGAATTTCAAGGAAGTTTTGAACAGGCCCATCAAGAAAGTGCCGTCCCTGAGAGACATTACCATCGCCAATATCTTTTTCGAAAATTCCACACGAACCCGGCTTTCCTTCGAATTGGCAGAAAAAAGACTTTCTGCAGATGTTATCAATTTTTCCTCGGCCAGTAGCTCGGTCAAAAAAGGCGAAACCCTGATCGACACCGTAAACAATATCCTTTCCATGAAAGTCGATATGGTTGTCATGCGACACAGCAGTCCCGGATCGCCCCATTTTCTTTCCAAAAACATCAAAGCCAACATCATCAATGCAGGGGATGGCACCCATGAACATCCGACCCAGGCTTTATTGGATGCCTTTTCCATCCGCGAAAAACTTGGGGACGTTGCCGGAAAAAAAGTAGCCATCATTGGGGACATCCTCCACTCCAGAGTGGCGCTGTCCAATATTTTTTGTCTTCAAAAACTCGGGGCGGAAGTCATGGTTTGTGGACCGATCACGCTTTTACCCAAGCACATCGCTAGCCTAGGCGTGAAAGTGGAATATGATGTCCAAAAAGCACTTGAGTGGTGCGACGTCGCCAACGTTCTCCGCATTCAGCTTGAAAGGCAGCAAATCAAATATTTTCCTTCCCTCCGGGAATATTCCCTATACTTTGGGGTCAACAAAAAGATGCTTGACAGGCTGGACAAAGAAATTGTCATTATGCACCCGGGCCCCATCAACCGTGGGGTTGAGTTGAATTCGGATGTAGCCGACAGTGAACATTCCATCATCTTGAACCAAGTGGAAAACGGAGTGGCGATCAGAATGGCCGTTTTGTATTTACTGGCGGGCGTGAAGTAAGAAAGATAAAACTATTTGAAAACTGGTACAGGAATTGAATTGATTGAGTAGAGGTCATAACTTTGTTTGTTTTTGAAGCAAACACGGCATTCATTTGAAAACATTCTCCCACTGGGCAAAAACCAAGAGGAGACTCTTTTTTGAATCCCATTTGTAAATATTAATTTTCGCTAAATCCCTACATAGGGGGAAATGGGTATGAGGAATGTGAATTTTGATTTCTATTGTCTAATCCTTACTTGTGCATACCTCATAAAATCCATTGGCCCCAATCTAGTTGAATATGAAAAATTTTACTTACAGTTTTAGTATAATTTCAATCGTTTCAACCCTCCTCCCTTTTATCAAATCTTCAAAATGGTGGATCCGAATTTTTGATTTTCCAAGAAGTTCGATTGCTGTATTTTGTTTGATTTCTATTGTTCTTTGCATCATCTTTTTGGCAGGACGAGGAAAAATGAAAATCCTGATTATTTCGTTGCTGACGATTTCATTGGTCCTACAAATCTCCAAAATCATTTTTTACACCCCCTTCTATCCTTCCCAAGCAAAAAAATCAGTCGTCACCACGGATGAAAACCGGTTTTCCCTTTTGGTCACCAATGTCCGGATGGACAATACAGAAATCGGTGCTTTCACAAATCTCATCACCAGATGGGATCCCGATATCATACTGATCACTGAACCGGATGATGTTTGGGCGAAAGGCCTGCTTGATTTGGACGAAAAGTACCCCTATTTTATAAAAGAGCCCTTGTCAAATACCTACGGAATGATTTTGTATTCCAAATTGCCCTTGTCCGAAAAAAAAACCAGGTATTTGGTTTCTGATGAAATCCCATCTATTGCCACAAAAATCACTTTGAGGACCGGGAATGAAATCATGTTGTACGGCCTTCACCCCGAACCGCCAAAACCAGGAACGGACACCTACGAAAGAGACACGGAAATTTTGATTGTTGGTCAGGAAATCAAAGGCAGTTCCATTCCGGTAATTGTCGCGGGTGACCTCAACGATGTCGCTTGGTCTTACACTTCCGAACTTTTTCAGAAATATGCCGAACTCGTGGATCCGCGGGAAGGGGTGGGAATGTTCAATACTTATAATGCTAGATTTCCACTTTTTCGATATCCATTGGACCATGTTTTTTATTCCAAAGAATTTGGGCTGACCAGAATGGAATTGCTCGAAGACATTGGATCTGATCATTTTCCAGTTTTCATCGAACTCACGTTTGAACCAGAATTGAATAAAAACATTCAAATGGAAAAAACGGGACCAGAAACAGAGCAGGAAGTTCAAGAGAAGATTGATAAAGGAAAATAAACATCCTTGGTGTATTATTTTTTCCCCATCCGGTTTTTTTGACTTTTCACAATCTCCCATGTCTTACCCCCTATTTACGCGCAGTTTCACACCTCTTTGCTTCCTAAATTAGTTTAACCCGCAATAGGTTTTCAAATGTGGGATTGAAATTGCAAGAAAATCAGACTATTTGGAGAATAGGTCAGAGTAGCGATAGGAGGAAGTAAAAATTATTGATAGCTGAATGATGATTAAGCAATTTAAGGCTAGAAAAGAATGGGCAATGCATCATAATACGGGTTTAATCAAAAAAAAGAAGCCTTGCGATCACAAGGCTTCTTTTTTTGATTAAAAATTGAAAATTAATTAACTCCCACACATTTCGCAATCATCTGGATTGTCCAAAGAACAGGCAATTGCATCCTGATTTTGAGATTTGGCTACGACAACTTCTTGTTCGGCAGCATTTGCTGGCTGGTTATCAAATGAAGATTTATCCACTGTGAACTGGATCGCACTGGCTGCAGCCTGGGATCTCAGATAGTACATACCCGTTTTCAAGCCCTTCTTCCAAGAGTAGAAATGCATGGATGTCAATTTCCCGAAGTTTGCATCCTGAAGGAAAACGTTCATGCTTTGGGATTGGCAAATATAGGCTCCCCTATCTGCTGCCATGTCGATGATGACCCTTTGGGAAATTTCCCAAACTGTTTTGTAAATATCCTTGATATTCTGGGGAACACCCGGAAGATTCTGAACGGATCCATTTGCGGCGATCAATCTGTTTTTCATCGAATCATTCCAAATTCCAAGCCTAATCAAATCCTTCATGAGGTGTTTGTTCACCACTATAAACTCTCCTGATAAGGTTCTTCGCGTATAAATATTGGAAGTATAAGGCTCAAAACATTCATTGTTGCCCAATATCTGAGAGGTAGAAGCAGTCGGCATGGGAGCAACCAAAAGGGAATTCCGAATGCCGTATTTATTTACTTTTTCTTTCAGTTCAGACCAATTCCATCTTCCTGACTTTGGGGTTACTCCCCACAGATCGAATTGGAATTGTCCTTTGGAAACCGGACATCCTGCATAGGTCTCGTAAGTTCCTTGGACCTTTGCAAGTTCCATGGAAGTTTCCATCGCCGCATAATAAATCGTTTCGAAAATATCCTCGTTCAGTCCCTGTGCCTCTGGAGAATCGAAAGGCATTCGCAGCATAATGAATGCATCCGCAAGACCTTGCACTCCCAAACCAATGGGTCTATGTCTAAAATTGGATCTTCTAGCCTCTTCTACCGGATAATAGTTCACATCAATGACCTTGTTCAGGTTCCTTGTTGCCACTTTGGTGATTTCATATAGTTTTTGGTGATCAAAATAGCGCTTGCCATCAGGACCGGTTGCCACATACTTTGGCAGAGCAATGGAAGCAAGATTACAAACGGCTACTTCATCAGGGGCAGTGTATTCGATGATCTCCGTGCAAAGGTTGGAAGATTTGATCGTACCCAAATTTTGCTGATTGGATTTGTTGTTTGCTGCGTCCTTGAATAGAATGTAGGGAGTACCAGTTTCGATTTGGGATTCTAGGATTTCGAACCAAAGTTCCTGCGCTTTGACAACTTCCCTTGCTCTTCCTTCTCTTTCGTACTTTTCATAAAGCTTTTCAAATTCTTCACTATGGCAATCCGCAAGACCCGGAGCTTCGTGTGGGCAGAAGAGAGACCAACTTTCATTTTGTTCCACTCTTCTCATAAATAGATCAGGAATCCACAAAGCATAGAACAAGTCCCTTGCCCTCATTTCCTCTTTTCCGTGATTTCTCTTCAATTCCAAGAAATCCTTCACATCGGCATGCCATGGTTCCAGATAAATGGCAAAACTTCCTTTTCTCTTTCCCCCACCCTGATCTACGTATCTGGCGGTCATGTCAAAGTTTCTCAACATGGGCACGATTCCGTTGGAAACACCATTGGTTCCCCTGATATAGGTTCCTTTGGCCCTTACGTTGTGAATAGAAAGCCCGATGCCTCCAGCCGATTGGGAGATCTTGGCACACTGCTTCAGCGTGTCATAAATCCCATCGATACTGTCATCCTTCATGGTGAGCAAAAAGCATGAAGACAACTGAGGCTTTGGTGTCCCAGCATTAAAAAGTGTCGGTGTGGCATGTGTAAACCACTTTTCAGAAAGCAAATTATAGGTTTCTATGGCAGCATCAATATCCTCTTTGTGGATTCCGATTGCCACCCGCATCAGCATGTGTTGTGGTCTTTCCACCACCTTTCCATCCAATCTGATCAGGTAACTTTTTTCAAGGGTTTTGAATCCAAAAAAATCATAGTCAAAATCCCTTTTATAATTGATGGCCTCATCCAATTTTGCGGCGTGTTTTTTAATGATCCCATAAACATCGGGAGCAATTAAAGCAGCATTTTCACCTGTTTTTGGATTGATATAGGTGTACAGCCTTTTCATGGTATTGGAAAAAGACTGACTGGTGGTTTTATGCAGGTTGGAGATGGCTATCCTAGCAGCCAAAACCGCATAATCTGGATGTTTTACGGTAAGAGACGCACAGATTTCTGCCGCCAAACTGTCCAATTCCGTTGTTGACACGCCGTCATACAATCCATCGATGACTTTTTTGGCAACTTCTATGGGCTGGATGTACCGACCATCCAAACTGTAGCAAAGATTTTCTATCCTGGAAGTGATTTTGTCAAATCGTACAGATTCTCTTCGTCCGTCTCTTTTTATTACTAACATGCTGTTCGCTCTTTATTTTTTTTAAAACAATTGTTGACTAGAAATCCTCTCCCACTGAAAATTTCGGGGAATCTGTGATTTCCTTCGATTTCATGACCCCTGCTTTTTGGTAGTCTCCCACTCTTTTTTCGAAGAAGTTGGTTTTGCCCTGCAAGGAAATCATGTCCATAAAATCAAACGGATTGGTGCTGTTCCAAACTTTGCTGCAACCCAATTCCATCAATAATCGGTCTGCTACAAATTCGATGTATTGACACATCAAATCCGAATTCATACCAATCAGCTTAACAGGCAAGGCATCGGTGACAAATTCCTTCTCGATCTCCACCGCGTCTTTGATGATCATCGTTACGGTTTCTTTCGGGAGTTGCTGGACCAAGTGATTGGAATACAAGTGACAGGCAAAATCACAATGCAATCCTTCGTCTCTGGAAATCAATTCATTTGAAAAGGTCAGACCAGGCATAAGGCCCCTTTTCTTCAACCAGAATATCGAGCAGAAGGAACCGGAAAAGAAAATTCCTTCTACGGCGGCAAAAGCAATAAGTCTTTCCTGAAAACTACCATTGTCAATCCATCTCAAAGCCCAATCGGCCTTTTTCTTGACACAGTCGATGTGCTCAAGGGCATTCAACAATTTGTCCCTTTCGACATTGTCCTTGATATAAGTGTCAATCAGCAAGCTGTAGGTTTCGGAGTGGATATTTTCCATCGCGATTTGAAAACCATAGAAAAATTTAGCCTCAGTATATTGGACTTCTGAAATGAAATGCTCCGCAAGGTTTTCGTTTACGATCCCGTCACTGGCTGCAAAAAAAGCCAGAACATGGGATACAAAATGTCTCTCTCCATCGGAGAGATTTTTCCAGTCCTTCAAATCCTGACTTAAATCAATCTCCTCGGCAGTCCAGAAACTGGCCTCAGCCTTTTTGTAAAAATGCCATATGTCGTCGTGTTGGATAGGAAATAGGACAAAACGACCTTTGTTTTCTTGGAGGATAGGTTCTACTTGTTGCATTAACTTCAATGTTTTATAAGGTATGAACTTCAATTGTTGTTGAAGACTATAAGATCACAGCTTGGGCGGTGAGTCTATCTACATTTTGTAAACAGCCTCTGAACAAATATGATTAAGAAATTTTGAAAATAAAACAGCTCCCAAGTCTATTCAATTAGTTTTTTGAACTTTGGTCAAATTATGCTTAACCTATTTAAAACCAATTGAATATTATAGCTTAATTCAACTGATAATTAAATGAAAAGGCCTTTTTCAAGGGGTATAATTTTTTTGCATAATTTTTAAAATAAAAAAAAGACTCCAATTCAAATAGATTTCTGACTATTGTTCAAATTATTTGGAATAACCTTGACACGTCAAATAAATATTTTAATAGATTGCCATTCAAGAACTTATGGACTAAAAGGTCTTAAAAAAGTGCTTCTGACATATCAAAGCTATGATCGAAAAAATATGATAAAAAGGTCTGAAATAATAATTTGAACACATGAAGCGCTCCCAGAAATTGTAAATTTACACAAGGGTATCAAATCCGAAGTTAAGCCTTCATATTCCTTCAATTAATTTTGGGTTTAATTTTTTAATCTTCCATATCATTCTTATATTTGCACCTCAATTTTGACAAAAAGTATCCTATTTTAATTATGTACGCAATAGTTAACATCGCAGGAAAGCAGTTCAAAGTAACAAAAGATCAGTTCGTTTATGCACCTTTGATGCAAGGCGAAGCTGGCGCTTCCGTGGAATTTGATCAGGTATTGTTGGCAGAAGACAACGGAACTGTATCAATTGGTGCCCCTATATTAGCAGGAGCATTAGTATCTGGTAAAATCCTTGACCATGTAAAAGGTGACAAAGTAATCGTTTTCAAAAAGAAACGAAGAAAAGGTTACAAAAAGAAAAACGGTCACAGACAGGATTTCACAAAAATAATGATAGAAAGTATTGTACTATAAGATTCTCTGATAAGAATCCTTAAAAATCAAATATTATGGCTCACAAAAAAGGTGTCGGTAGTTCCAGAAATGGTAGAGATTCACAAAGTAAGCGTCTTGGTGTAAAGAAATTTGGTGGAGAGGCAGTTATTGCCGGCAACATCATCATTAGACAAAGAGGTACAAAACATCATCCAGGAGAAAATGTTGGAATTGGAAGAGACCATACAATCTTCGCAACTGCGGCTGGTCATGTACAATTCAAAAAGAAATTTGACGGCAAATCTTATATCAGCGTAGTACCTGCTGAAGCATAAGATTTAAGCTTTCATTTCACAAATAAAATAGTCCTTCGAAAGTAGGACTATTTTTTTGTGAAATTTAATGGACTCCTATTCAACCCGTTTTATGGGTCACCTATTCCAGACTGAAATTGCTTCACAATCAGTTTACTGTTTTCGACTTCAACCTACCGCTACCCCTCCTTATTCTTTTTTCTCCAAGTAGCTTGATTTTCTTACCATCTCAACCCCATGGGAAACTTATTGCATATTTTGGGGTCTATTATTTCGTGTTGATTTTTACACATTACCACCGTCCATTCTCATTGGCAATACAACCTATCCTACCCGATTTTCCGTGAATTTTAGTTAAATAGTTGTTTGACTCGTGCTCTTTTCAATTCCTCATTTGTCAATTTTGAAAACTATTGATAAATTGTTTGAGTCAATTGCAAACTATATGATTCAAAGAACAAAAAAACTGTTATTAACAACGGTGCTGCTCATAGCCGCCGTCACTTGGCCAGGACAAGATGTTTTGGCCCAAAGGAAAAAAAAGGCGGATACCGCTACGACGGCTGCTCCCGTTGAGAAAAAGGATGATAAAAAGAAAATCGATGATCTTGTAAAGGGTCACAAAAAACATGAAGGCCTTTTTACTTTTTATCAGGACACCACCAGCGGTGAACTCAAAATGCTTGTATCCAAAGACCAGATTGGGAAAGAATTCATCTATTTTTCCCAGGTAGCCGATGGGGTGACCGAGGCCTCTTCATTCAGAGGCGCTTATGGTGACAACAAAATATTTAAGATAGAACGGTATTTTAACAGAATTGAATTTGTTGCCCAGAACAATGCACATTACTTTGATCCTGAAAATCCACTTAGCAAATCTGCAGATGCCAATATCAGCAAAGGAATCATGGCCAGCGCCAAGATCGAGGCAGAAGATGCTGAAAATGGTCTTTTGTTGATAAAAGCGGATAATCTTTTTCTTAAAGAAACATTTTCCCAGATCAAGCCACCAGCATTCCCCGGAGAAGGACCAACTTCTTTTAAATTGGGGAGCCTGGACAGCGAAAAAACAAAAGTTTTGGCTGTCAGGAATTATGAAAAAAACACCGATCTGGCCATAGAATATGTTTACAACAACCCTTCCGTATTGAATGGAGGCTCCTCGGCTGTGACGGACGGGAGGAATGTGAGCATAAAGGTATATCACAGCTTGATCGAGTTGCCTGACAATGGCTATTCGCCTCGATATGATGACCCTAGAGTTGGATATTTCACCACTCAGGTGACGGATATGACCTCAAGCGGTCCAACGCCCTATAAGGACTTGGTTCATCGCTGGGATTTGAGAAAAAAGGACCCGAACGCTGCTCTGTCTGAGCCAGTGGAGCCGATCGTTTGGTGGATAGAAAACTCAACTCCCCATGAATGGAGGGAAACCATCAAAAGTGCCGTTTTGGAATGGAACAAAGCTTTTGAGAAAGCAGGTTTTAAAAATGCAGTTGTTGTAAATATCCAACCGGATGATGCCGATTGGGACGCAGGTGACATCCGTTACAATGTATTGAGATGGACAAGCTCACCAAACCCTCCATTTGGAGGATATGGTCCAAGTTTCGTCAATCCAAGAACAGGGCAGATTCTGGGTGCTGACATCATGCTGGAATATGTATATCATACCAATAGGGTGGTTTATGATAAACTATTCGGTGATGAGTCGGCCATCGAAAATGGCCAATGGAATATGCAACATGGACATTTCTGCATGGCGGGAGCACATCTTCAAAACAACATGATGTTCGGCCAAGCTTTTTTAAGAGCCCATGGAGCTTCTGATTACGAGATGGAAGGCATGAAAAAAGAGGCGATGAGTGAGCTTTTGATGCATGAAGTTGGCCATACTCTGGGATTGAACCATAATATGAAAGCCTCGCAACTCTTCACTCCAGCGCAACTGGGGGACAAAGATTTCATTCAGGGGAAGGCCCTGTCTGGATCCGTGATGGATTATCTTTCCATCAACCTGGCGAAAGACAAAGCAAATCAAGGACATTATTTCTCTACCACAGTCGGTCCTTATGATGTCTGGGCGATCCAGTTTGGATATACTCCTGTCACTTCCAAAAAGGAATTGGATGCGATTTTGGCACTCTCCACCAAGCCTGAGCATACCTTTGGAAATGATGCTGATGACATGAGGTCTCCAGGCAAAGCCATTGACCCAAGGGTGATGATTGGGGATTTGTCCAGTGATCAAATCGGCTATTCCATACACATGATGGAAACAATCAAAGAGCTGATGGGCGGAATCAAAGAAAAATATTCTACTGAGGGAGAGTCCTACCAAGAACTCGCTCAAGCTTACAACATTCTGATGGGACAATACGCAACTGCAGGTGGTGTGATTTCGAGATTTGTCGCAGGTGTTTATGTGGATAGGGCAATGGCCGGCCAGGAAGGTGCTACTCAGCCCTATACCCCTGTGAGCCTTCAGGACCAAAAGCGGGCTGTTGCCACATTGTCGAAATACATGTTTGCACCGAATGCATATGATATCCCGAATGATTTGATCAACCATCTAGCCAGACAAAGAAGGGGTTTCAACTTCATGTCCGGAACTGAAGATCCCAAAATCCATCAGCAGGTACTTGGCTCCCAAAGGAGTGTTTTGGCTCATTTGACACATCCAAACACACTTCAGAGAATGGTGGATTCGGAACTATATGGCAATGAATACAACATGGCGACCTATATGAGCGATTTGACCAAAGCCATTTTCGATGCCGATATCAATGGAAATGTCAATAGCTTTAGGCAAAACCTCCAATTGGAGTATGTCAATACTTTGAAAAGTATGGTGATGGGAGCGACCAGTGCCCGTTTCAACCATATGGCCAAGTCCGCTGCGCTTTACAATCTGAACTATATCCGTTCCAAAGCAGCAAATGCAAATGGCAACATTGCTTCAAAGGCGCACAAGGATCATGTGAAACTATTGGTTGAGAATACCCTGAAAGAAGTGAAATAATTCAAATCAGTCATTTTTAAATTGTCTAAAAGCTCCAGATCTTTGTGATTTGGAGCTTTTTTCTTTACCCTTTACCTAAAATTTATGTTTCATGCCTTCAATTAAAAGCGCTTTTATTGTAAATTTGAAATGAAGATCAATAAATTATCAAAATAGAATTTTTCAAATCAAAACATCGAATTATGAACTATACAGAGAATTACAAAGGGATAAAATTAGATGTTCAATCCGTTAACTTGGACATTTCAGATAGCGAACAGGCAGAGATCAGATCAGCCATTGATAAGATTTCTCGCTTCGCCAATGTGATCAATGCAGTGGATGTATATTTCAAGCACGAAGGGACAGGAAAAGACATAACCAATGTGGTTGGGATGAGAGTAGGTGTTCCAGGACCAGATGTCTTCGCTGAGGACAAAGGAATGGACGAACATTGGAAGGTATTGCTGAAATCAGTCACCGACAAAGTGATCCGTCAACTCCAGAAGTTAAAATAAATTTAAAACAATAAAAAAACTTCAGGTCAAAAAAGCCTGAAGTTTTTTATTTCTTCAATAAAGTGAAGGCCACTCACTGGTGAAAGGATTAGGATAAAAGCTATTCCGAACAGTGCTCCATAAAGATGTGCATCGTGGTTGATACCATCCCCCCCTTTTTTGGCTTGTACAATACTGTAGATCAGAAAGAGGACTCCCAATGCGAATCCAGGCAAACACAAAATCCCGAAAAGACAAATATCAGACAATGGCATCAGGATGATGCTGGCAAATACAGCCGCAGCAGTTCCCCCAGAAGCCCCCAACGCCCTGTAATAGGAATTATTTTGGTTTTTCAGATAAGTTGGAATATCGGAAATCACTATCGCCGCAAGGTAAAAGACAACATAGACCACAGTTCCCGGGATAAAGCCAAGCCTGTAGGTAAGAAACTGCTCCACAGCTCCTCCAAAAAAGTAAAACGTAAACATGTTGAAAAGGAGATGCATGCTGTCCTTATGGATAAATCCGGAAAGGACAAACCTGTCCCATTGATTTCTGTTTTTGATCAAATACGGGGTAAACATCCATCTTTCAAGCAGTTCCGGTTTTTTGAAACCAAGATAAGAGGTAATGATGGTGATCAGAATGATGACCACCGTGGTAGAAAGCTCCATTTTTATTTCTGATTATTTTTCCCTTTCAACCAAGTCTTGGGTCAGGTTGAGTAAGTTTTGGTAAGCAAATTCATTTGGCGTTTTGATGGATGCGTATTGTTCAAAACCCTTCATGAAATAGTCGTGCATCTTGGATTCCGTGAGTTCCTTTATCCCAAGTACATTATAAATGGAAGTTACTGCACTTACTTTTTCCTCTTTGCTGAAATCCTTAACGTTTAGCCAGTAGTTCAATTTTTCCTTGTTCTCTCCTTCTGCCAATTCTTTGGCCTTGATCAAAAGAAAGGTTTTTTTGTTGGCGATGATATCTCCCCCGATCTGTTTTCCGAATTTGGCCTGATCTGCATACACATCCAAAAGATCGTCTTTCAATTGGAATCCGATTCCGATATTGACTCCGAAATCATACAATTTCTTTGCGTCATTATCGGAAGCATCCGCCAGTAAGGCGCCAAACTCCAAAGCGAAACCCAAGAGCACTGCTGTCTTTTGACGGATCATTTCAATGTATGCATGTTCACTTACATGCTCCTTCGTTTCAAAATTCATGTCATGCTGCTGACCCTCGCAGACTTCGGCTGCGGTTTGGTTGAACAGTCTCAAACAATTCGGGAGTTTTTCAGGGGAAATGTTCAGCAACATCGCATACGCCTTTACCAACATCACATCTCCTGAAAGAATGGCAGTGTTTGCATTCCATTTTTCATGTACAGTGGGCTTACCCCTTCTCAGAGGGGCATCATCCATGATATCATCGTGCATCAAGGTGAAATTGTGAAAAACCTCCACCGCCATCGCCGGTGTCAGTATTTTTTCATAATCACCCTTATACAGCGTATAAGCCATCAGGGTGAGCAAAGGTCTTATCCTTTTCCCGCCAAGATTCATGATATAAGAAATAGGCTCGTAAAGTTCTGAGGGTGATTGGCCGTATTCAAAGTTTAGAATGTGGTGCTCTAATTCTTGAAGTAGTTTATTTACGCTTGCGTTGTCTTCCTGGTTCATTATCTGCAAATTCCAAATCTATGGTTCTTCTGTCTATATCAGTATTGGTCACTCTGACCATCACCTTGTCACCTAAAGTGATCATTTTTTTGTTTTTCGATCCGATGAGGCGCATGTTTTTTTCATCAAATTCGTAGTAATCATCGTCCATGTCCTGGACACGAATCATGCCTTCGCATTTGGTTTCGGTGATTTCGACAAATACACCCCATTCCGTCACGCCAGCTACGATACCTTCATAATCCTTCGCTTCGGCAAGTGACATGTATTCCACCTGCTTGTACTTGATAGAGGCTCTTTCTGCGTTGGCAGCTCTTTTTTCCCGCTCAGAGGAGTGAATACATTTGTCTTCATAATCTTCGGATTGCGGTGATTTCCCTGCATCCAAATAGAGTTGAAGCAGTCGGTGCACCATCATGTCCGGATACCTTCTGATCGGAGAGGTAAAGTGGGTATAATGCTTGAATGCCAATCCAAAGTGCCCCTTTGGCTCGGTGGTGTAAATGGCTTTTGCCATACTTCTGATCGCCAATTGCTCCAAAACATTCTGTTCTGGTTTTCCTTGGATCTCATCCAATAATTTATTCAAGGCTTTGGACACCTTCTGTTCGTCATCTATCTTAACTTCATGTCCAAATTTTTTGGCAAAGTTGGCAAAGGTACCCAATCGATCAAGATCCGGGTGATCGTGTGTCCTATAGACAAATGTATCCGCCCCTTTGTTTTTATTGAAGATAAATTCTGCTACTGTCTTATTGGCCAAAAGCATGAACTCCTCGATCATTTTATGAATGTCTTTGCGTTCTTTGACCATCAATCCCAAAGGTTTTCCTTTTTCATCCAGCTGGAATTTGACCTCCACTGTTTCGAAATTTACGGCTCCTTTGTCAAATCTCGTTTTCCGGATCTTTTTTGCCAGTCCATTGAGATGAATCAATTCCTGATAATAATCTCCGGCCTCCTTGTCCATGTTTTCCTGGGCTTCTTCATAGGCAAACCTACGATCAGAATGGATAACGGTTCTCCCGATCCAATGACTGAGCACGTCGGCGTTTTCATCCAATTCAAAGACACAGGAAAAAGTCAATTTGTCTTCATTTGGCCTGAGGGAACAAAGTCCGTTGCTAAGCCTCTCAGGAAGCATTGGAATGGTTCTGTCCACCAAGTAAACGGAGGTCGCCCTTTCATAGGCTTCTTTTTCAAGTTTTGTCCTTAGTTTCACATAATGGGTGACATCTGCGATATGCACTCCAATTTCATAGTTTCCATTTTCCAACTTGCGATAGGAAATGGCATCGTCAAAATCCTTCGCATCCGCAGGGTCAATGGTAAAGGTGGGGATATCTCTGAAATCCCTTCTGTCCTTGATGTCGGAAGCCTTGATTTCATCAGAAATCGCTTCGGCTTCGGCTTCCACCTCAGCGGGGTATTCGAAAGGCAAACCAAATTCGGCCATGATGGAATGGATCTCCACTTCATGTTCGCCTGCTGTGCCCAAAACCCGTATTACTTTTCCAGTTGGGTTCTTGTCATCCTCCCGCCATTCGGTGAGTTTAATGACGACCTTCTGGTTGTGCTCCGCTCCATCAAGATCCCCTTTGTGGACAAAAATATCCTGATGCATTTTTTTGAAATCCGGCACAACAAAAGCGAAGCGCGGAGATATTTCTACTCTCCCCACGAATTCATCCCGAACCCTGCTCAAAATCTCAAGGACTCTTCCCTCTACTCTACCGGTTTTCCCCTTGCTTGGATACACCATCACCCTCACCCGATCTCCATCCAAGGCATGTTTCAAATCCGCTTCTTTGATCAGGATATCTTCCTCAATTTTGTACTTGGCATCAGGAGTGATGAATGCAAATCTAGGATTGACATAATCTACCTCTCCTTCGATAAATTCAGGTTCTTTGGTCGACGAATAATAATTTCGGGGATTTTTTGAAATGGTCCCGCCGGAGACCAGTTTTGTAAGGATCGGTTCTACTGCTGCCTTGTTGATGGCATCGCGAATATCCAGTTTTTCTGTGATTTGTTTTGAATTGTATTCCTGGCCGAAGTTGTTATCCAAAAAATTTAATATTTTTCTGGCCAATTGGGCGGCATCTGTAACCTTGCCTCCCTTGCTTTTTCTCCTTTCGGAGCCTTTATTTGATTTTCTTCCCATATAGGTTTTATTTCCAATTTTTTGAAAAACCCACTATTTGATTAAAATGGGCGATGTTTTTGATTGACCGGTAATTGGGATCTAAAATTATTCATACAATCCCCAGGTCTTGTTTACTTGTTGTAATCTTTGAGATTTTCCACCACAAAGAGATTTTGGTTGCCAATTTGATTCTTTTCCAGCACATTCAGCATGCTATTTTTAAAGGAGAAAGACACAATGAACGGCTTTTGTTTTTTACCTTCTAAGAATTCAAACATGCTACCCCCCATTCTAAGGCCTTCAAAGCCTATTCTACATCGGTCGATACACGTTGGACTAGAGATAAGCTTCTTCCTAAAAAGTGGAGAAGCATATTTGTGATTTGACGCAACCTTAATAAAGGTTTTCGATAACAAATTGATTCCTTCCAACTGTAAGATAGCCAATTTGATAGTTTTTTGGATGATCTTTTTCCTCCTTACGGCATTACTTTATAAAGTTAATAAAAATCTTATCCCCTAATTGGTTCCATTCAGATTATTTAACTTTTACAGGAGGTTGGAAAAATGGACAGGCATGTTTCAGAAAGATGGGTTCTCGGGAGTAAATTTTTATCCCTCTTAAAGAAAAGCTTACCCAACATCATCGGTATTGATGACTTCAATTTCCATCTCTGGCGGAATCCCCTGAAAGGCCAGGTATATCTGCGCCGTTACCCACACATCCCGAATACAGTAAAGCTGTATGTTTTTCAGGTCTCCTTTATTGTAATAGGTATCATTCACTTGGCTCCCATCAATTCCCTCTTTGGAAGTGGGAATCCCAAAAACCGAGGCCAATAATTCCAACCGCGTGTAATGTTTGTAATCTCCAAATTTCCAGAGTTCCAAAGTATCTTGGTGGCGGACCTCCCATGGCTTTTTCCCGGCAATTTGCAATGGTTCCGGAAGGGGGATCCGGTTGATCAGTATCCTCCTGCTCAGGTAGGGGAAATCAAATTCCTTTCCGTTGTGTGCGCAGAGGACCCATTTTTTCTTTTGGAGGAGCTCCGAGAAGGACAGCAGCGTGTCATATTCTTCCACCTCCGCAAAACTTTTGGTTCTGTAAACGAGCTTGTTTTCTTCCTTTTGAAATTTAAAATAGCCCACGCCTACACAGATCACTTTTCCAAATTCGGCATAAATCCCGGCTTTTTCGAAAAAAAGGCTACCCGGTTCGAAGGGTTCGTTCTTGGGCTGGATGTGTTTTTCCTTTTTCAGCCATTCTTCCTGCAACCGTGGTTCCAAGGCTTCAAAATTCTCTTCCAAAGAGGCTGTCTCAATGTCTAAAAAAAGAATATTGCTCAATTCGTTCAAAAAATCTGTCATAATACATTATCGGTGAATCACCCCTTCCAAACCCAATTCAGGAATGAAAGTGATGTTTGATGGATCCATACTACCTTCTGTAAATATAAACTTTTTGTCGAATATCTGATCCAATATGTAGTAACTCACCCAATATTCATTGTTCAATGTGAACAATGCAGGGTCTATCGGTTCTATTTTCGCCATGGATTCAGGTCCAATTTCTTGGATCATATGCCTAAGTACGGAGGTTTTCTTGGTCTCTCCTTGGATTACGCCATATCCTTTTGCCGTTATGATCACTGTATTGACTTCTATCAGGTTGAGATTGATAATATACACGCTCCATTCGTCATGGCCGTTGATCACCTCTTTGGCGATTGCCAATTTTATTCCCGTTACGGGAGGAAATTTTATATCTTTCTTCATTTTTTCTCTACTAATTCCATTTCAAATAGCTGCGCAATATGCTTTTTGACTTTTTCTTTCACCTCTTCTTCATCGACCCTAACTCCCAATTCCAAATGCAATGAAGTGACTGCTTTGTCTGAAATACCGCAAGGAATAATATTCCCGAAATACGCAATGTCTGCATTCACATTGAAGGCAAATCCATGCATGGTCACCCATCGACTTGATTTCACGCCCAAGGCACATATTTTTCGGGGATTTACTTGGGCCTCATGATCCAACCAAACGCCCGTCAGTCCAGAAATCCTTCCAGCATCTATGCCATATTCGGCCAAAGTCAGGATAATGGCCTCCTCCAAGAAGCGAAGATATTTATGGATATCAGTAAAGAAATTGTCTAAATCCAATATTGGATAACCTACCAATTGGCCAGGGCCATGATACGTAATGTCACCACCGCGGTTGATTTTATAAAAAGTGGCTTTCTTTTCATCCAAACCATTTTCATCTAACAATAAATGTGACAATTCACCGCTTTTTCCCAAGGTATAGACATGGGGATGTTCCACGAAAAGGAGGTAATTGTCCGTGGGTTTTTGATCGGAAACACTTAAATTCCTGTTTTCAATCTTTCTGGATACGGTTTTGGCAAAAAGTTCTTCCTGATATTCCCAGGTTTCTTTATAATCCTTTTGGCCAAGGTCTATAAAATTTACTTTTTTATTGATAACTTGATTCACAGCTTCTTTTTGGATACTTTGATGGAACGTCAATTTTTTTGATTCAGTTCTCTTGAAAACCGATGGAGAATTGACTGTATGTTTTTCAAAACATTTTTTCAAAATTAATCAAATATTGGCGATGGCAGAGCATAATGATAAAGGTAAAAAAGCAGAAGAATTGGTAAAGGACTGGCTTGCGGGCCGTGGATATGAATTTTCGGAAGCAAACTACCGACATAAACACGCAGAAATTGATCTTATTTTTAAGTTTAGAGGCATTTTGGTTTTTGTAGAAGTGAAATTCAGGAGCGGGACTGGCTTTGGATATGCGGAGGAATTTGTGGATTTCACCAAAAAGAAACTGCTTGTCAAAGCAGCCGATCAGTATATTTTTGAAAAAGACTGGCATAACGATATTCGCTTTGATATTGTTGGTGTCTATAAAGACCGAAATGGGAACATCAATTTCAAGCATTTTGAAGACGCCTTTTATTGAGGCCCTGTATTTCCGATTGCTGTTTTAACATGATATTGAGGGAAATGTCAGTTTTCCTTTTCCAATCGAATTGGTTACTTTTGGGATCAAAAAACAAATAAAAATGGAAGTAAGAGACAGCAATGGTACGATTTTGAGCGAAGGAGATACGGTTTCGGTCATTAAGGACCTTAAAGTAAAAGGCAGTTCTTCCGTGATCAAAAGAGGTGCCGTCGTCAAAAACATCAGGCTAACAGACAACGCAGATGAAGTGGAAGGAAGGGTAAGCAAGATTCAGATGGTGCTGAGAACTGAGTTTTTGAAAAAGGCCTAAAAATTCTTATCCAAATAAATGGTATTCAAGGGATCCAATGTTTCCTTGATTTTTTTAACCAAAAATGTTTTCAATAATTTGCCCAGATCTTCTTTTGTCGGATTATTGTTTTGTTGTGCTTGAGAATAGAAAAGGGAATTCCGGGACATTTCATTGATTCGGCAAATTGATGGATCTGATGAGCGTCTTTCACAACAAGGAATTCCCCTTAAAAAAAATTTAAACCCTTTTGGGTTTGTCCTTCAGTGTTCAAAACATCATTCAATCCAATTTTAATTGATGTTTTGAACACTGAAGTTATTTTTTTAGAGAGGCAGAATTAAATGTTGGTGAAGCAGGCTTGAATTTTTCCACAGGGTTTTTTACAGGATCCAAAGATCTAAGATAAGCATACATCGCCTCCAAATCGGATTCCTTTAATCCCGCATACATCATCCATGGCATTATGGTCTGAAAATCTCCAGGATTGATTTTTTCCGAAACATACCCATTTCCATACATTTTGAATTTTTGAACGAACATTTCAAGGGTCCAATTGGCCAAACCGGTTTCATCGGGGGTCAAGTTTGGCGAAGTAAGCAAACTCCCGTCAGGGAATTGAAAACTTCTTCCGCCAGCCAAATATTCCCCTGTAAATGCTCCCTTTTCGAATTTTGTATGACATTCTCCACAGCCACTGGCGTTGATCATATAAGCACCATAAGCAATCTGATCGACCGGGCTCGGTTTCTTGACTAAAGCAGCCTTTTTGGGAAGCGTCCTCATGATCAGCTTGAATGGAAAATCGGGCTTGGATTTTGCGTGGTTGGTTTCCACTGGTTCCAAAGTCCTGATATAGGCAATTACAGCCTCGATGTCTTCGGCATCCATTTTGCCGAAATTTGGATAGGGCATCACGGGAAAAATGGGGTTACCATCCCTTTTCACCCCTGTGGTGATGAGCCTAAATAATTCCCCATCAGTCCATTCTCCAATCCCGAAAGGAGTGATATTTGGTGAAATGAAAACCCCGGGAAAGCCCATGGATTGGTCAAAGATTTCACCTCCCGTGGCCTCAGTGCCTGGCTTTAGAGGACCGGTAAAAAGACTGTAATCCCTTACTGAATGACAATCCATGCAGAGCATCACATGATGGGCAAGGTAATTTCCATGCGCTATTTTTTCAGGCGAATTTTCAACTTTCAAATCTTCCGGGGGAGGTCCGACATTGGGTAAAGCAATGGAAAGGTAGGCCACTGATCCAATGATTAGGATCACAATTGCAGTAGCGGAATAGGCGATGATTTTCAATGGCTTTTTCATTTTTGCTGAACATAAATGGGTTTAATATCCAGTACCTAGCCTCTAGCTTTTTATTCTTATAAACCACATACCCTAGTCCGCAAGAGGCAAAGATATTGCTACTTCAAAAAAAATTTTCCTTATTTTATTAGACTATTCCTTTAAAGGAATGAATAAATTGTGTATATAAATAGATTTTTTCTGTGTATGAATTTCAACTCAATTTAATAAAAAATACACAATAATTTTAGAACATTTTATTTAAAATTATGATCTTCAGCAGGTTGCCTCAATTCAATCTTTTTGATGCATTCCCAATTCAATTCCATCCTATGATTGTTCAGTTGTTTGCTGTTTTTGACTTCACCATATCGGCACGACAACTTAGTCTGATTTCCTAGTTTCAATACCTATAGGAAACCTAATGCAAATTTAGGGTCTAAGAATTTACTTTGATCAATGCTTTTGAAAATGGCTGGTCAGGATAAGCCTTGCTCAGGCCCCTTGATAAAGTCAATATCCACGAGAAATTTGCGTGATATTTGACTTTAAAATTGTTGTTAAAAAAAAGCAAATCAAATCCGAAGGAATCCTCAATGGGAGCTACCGGATTTCATGGATTTCAGCTTTTCGACCAAAGTACCGATTCCATCAATGCACTCTTCCCCATTTTTTGAGATCAATTTTATTTTCTCAATTGCTGAAGGGAGTTCAATGGAAATGTAATTTCCTGAATCAATATCATTTTTTCTCAAAGCTGTTTTCACCCATTTCACCCAATCTTCAGGTCCTGTTATTGTCGAATATTTGAAGGAATTGGAGGCTTGAACTTTCCCACTTAAGGAATCAAAAATCAGTTTGTCAGTGGGCAAAAGAAGGTTTATCCGCCCATCCAAAATCAGGTCTTCAGGTACCCCGGCGGTAAGTGGAAATCCGCACTGCATAATCCAAAATTGGTCCGCAGTCTCAATGGCAATTTCCAAATCGTGCGTGACCACCAATATGGCCTTATTTTGATCGATGGCAATAGACCTGAGCAGCTGCATGATTTCAAATCGGTTGATCAAATCCAGATGGGCCGTGGGTTCATCCAGGATCAAAACTTCCCCATCTTGTGCCAGTGCCCTTGCAATCATCACTTTTTGCAGCTGCCCGTCACTGAGTTCGGAGAGTCTGCGGTCATGGAGGTAGCCAATATGGGTAGATTCGATGGCCTGCTCAACCTTGATTCTATCTGTTTCAGACAGGCTTCCCATCCAGCCAGTATGGGGGATCCTGCCGAGGGCAACGAGTTGCGCCACGGTCAAATTCCCCGTTGAGACTTTGTCGGTCAGGACAACTGCAATTTTTTTGGCAAGCATTTTTGGGGAATACTCTTCCAGTTTTTTCCCAGCAAAAACCAATGTTCCCCCAATGGGTTTGTTGTGCCCCATGATCGCCTTCAACAAAGTAGACTTCCCCACCCCGTTGGGCCCCAAAAGGCAAGTCAACTTTCCTTTCTCCAAGCAGAAAGAAATCTCCTGCGCTACCACATTAGACACTTTGCCTTTGCGATACCCAAGTATGAGATTTTTTCCTACCAGAATGGTTTTGTCTGTTACGGTCTGAGACATTGATTTTTTATGTTTTATTTAAATTTAGCTTCCAAGACTATTCATTTTTTTCATTAAGCCGGCAACAATCATCATTTTTCAAACTTCACTATCCACCTTCTCAAAACTCCTTGCTAAAGTTCCTTCTTAAAATCAGCCAGATAACCATCGGTGCTCCAACCAAAGAGGTAACCGCATTGATGGGGAGCGTTTGGGCGGTACCTGGGAGTTGGCTGATTGCATCACAGGCGAGAAGAACGATGGCGCCCATCAAAGCGGAGGCTGGGAACAATATCCGGTGGTCCCCGGTCTTGAAAACTAGTCTTGCCATGTGTGGAATGGCAATCCCGATAAAAGCGATGGGGCCACAAAATGCGGTGGCACTTCCAGCCAGAATCCCAGTGCTGATAATCATCGCCCAGCGCAAGCGATTGATATTTACACCCATGCTTTCTGCATAGGCTTCACCCAAAAGCATGGCATTGTAGGATTTCATAAAGGCAACCACCGGAATGAATCCGACAAAAGTAGCCATGCCAAATGCCGCTAATTGTGTCGAATTTGTGCTGCCCAAACTCCCCATGGACCAAACCGTAAATGCTTTAAGCTGTTCCGCATCTCCAAAATAAGATAAAACCGAGATGATTGCTCCCGTGAGACTTCCGAACATCAAGCCTACTATCAACAGCGTCATGCTGTCTTTTACCCGCCAAGCCGTCAAGCTCATCAGCAAGAGCACCAAAACAGCCCCAAAGGATGCTGCTGTTACCACGGCCCAAAGTCCTACTGCTCCTGTATACAAATTCCAACCAAATGCAGAACCCGCCAGGATAAGCAGAGCTACCCCCAATCCTGCTCCGGAACTAATCCCCAGTACGAAGGGACCTGCAAGGGGATTCCTGAAAAATGTCTGCATCTGCAGGCCACTCACCGAAAGCGTGATTCCTGCTAAAATTGCAGTAAGGGCTTTTGGAAAACGGTATTCAAAGAGGATAATCTCCCAAGATTTTCGACTAAATGCGGTCCCCAAAAATCTACCGACGATTTCCCCAAAAGGAATATGAACAGAACCAATCCCCAGATTGATGAAAAACAGCAGCGTACAAAAGGCTAGCCCAATGGCAAAAAGAAGGGGGTATTTGGTTTTATCTTTCATCCAGTCTGCTATAAAAATAAAGAGAATATTCTGGGAGCAACTCAGGATGGAGGATTTTGATGAGATCTTTCAAGATCAAGTCCGGACGCATGTACCCAAGCTCGAAATATTCGATTCCGCCAGTAGGACCTTTTTTTGAGGTGTAGGAATATATATTCCCTTTCTGGAAGGATTCAAAATGGATATAGCGATTGTCGGCGGATGCCATTGCCTCCAAGCTTTTGAAATCGGATGCACCAAGCCAGAATTCCGATTCCTGCGCAAGGTCCAATACATATTCATAACTGAGTTGGATGCTTCCCGATCCCTTTTGGGCTTCGAAAACATAATTACCTCCAGCAGCTTGAAGGAGTTGGGCGCCCCAGGAATCGTTACCGGGAACGTACCAAACATCCTTGTACATCACTCCCGCCATGACACTGGGTTTTTCATTTTTCTCAATGTCTTTAGTGGTTGCGATCGCCTCAAGATAATCTTTTTCGATCTGGGAAAAAATAGCAGATGCTTCATCGAACTTCCCTAGCAATACCCCGGTGAATTTGATCCATTCGGCTCTTCCCAATGGGTGTTGTTCTACATATTCACCATTGATGACTACCGGTATGCCCGCTGCTTTTAGAAGTTCCAAATTTTTCAAATCCTCTCCCAAAGTAGAGATCATCACCCAATCGGGTTCTAAGTCAATCATCATTTCAATGTTGGATTTTGCTCCTGAGCCAATGTCTTGGATTTTCCCGCCATCGATAAGTCTCCTTGTTTGTTCGGAAGAAATCAAATCCAAGTCCGGGAAACCAATCAGCCGATCTGATGCATTCAAAAAATCCAGGTGGGGAATATGTGTAGTGGAAGTAACGATTAATTTTTGGATGGGTAAGGTAATGATGGCGTCAAAGTCACCTTCTGGTTTTTCCGCATCTAAATTGTCAAGGACCAAATACCGAAAAGGAAGGTGATCTCCAGGGAAAGCTTGACTTACTTCAAGAATGGAGAAATCATCACCCTGAGTGATTTTAAAGCCCTTGGCATAAAAAATTTCGGTTTCGGACAAACCAAAACCCACCCCCTCTTTATTGGTTTGGCATGAAAAAAAAAGTCCGGCCATCAATATGAAATAAAGGAGAAAATGGACTGATGAAAGAATGTTTCTGATGGACATGTGTAAATTTCATTTGCAACAAAGTCCCAAATATAAGCAGGGAAAAACAACTCCATTTGCTTTTTGATTTTTTATGAAATAAAAAAAATGTTTGGAAATGGGGACATCTGAAATAGACTTTGCCTATGTTTGCGTTTGGAAAAAGGTTCTCGATCCTATATTTAGGCGCTCGGGATTAAAAGGGAATTCGGTTCAATACCGAAGCTGTCCCCGCAACTGTAACCCCATCCGCTTCGATAAACATCGGTAGTGGAAAGCAATTTACCCCCTCCAAATGCCATTGTCCCGAGAGATCGGGATGAGAAGGCCGGTAAATTCAGGGAAGCCAGGAGACCTGCCCGTTTCTGACAAATTCAAAGCTTTCGGGTGAAAGGCTGAGAAGGATTTCTTAAGGATTTAAACAATTCTTGATCTTGGTTTCCTGTCGAAACACTCATTTTAGGGCAGGTTGTTTCAAGATTAAAGATTTCGGAAAAAATCCCTCCTGATTTTCTCTCAATTTTACAACGCGGATGACTTTGGATTAAATAATCGATTTCTCATTATTTAATTCGAAAGGCATTGCTATTTCTAAGTTTACTTGCATTCAACTTGCTGACCTTTGTTGAAGAGATCTCCATTGGCAAGCAAGACACACTGGACCTCCGTCAGATCGAGGTTTTTAGCATGCCTTTGGACAAATATACTTTTGGCCAAACGGTAAAAACTATTTCAGAGAAAGACATTAAAAATTTTCAAGGCCAATCTTTGGCGGACTTGCTTCAACAGCGAACTGGACTTTTTTTGCGTCAGTATGGGCCTGGAATGCTCGCCTCTCTCACTATGAGGGGGACTTCTGCAGGTCACAATGCCGTTTTCTGGAACGGTTTACCGATCAATAGCCCTTCCTTGGGACAATCCGATTTTTCTATTTTGCCAGTTGGCGGGTTTGATCAGGCCACTTTGCATTACGGAAGTGGAGGGGCGCTTTATGGAACGGATGCCATTGGAGGAGCTGTTCATTTATCCAATAAACTTCAATTCGATAAAGGGCATCAGGTAAAAATCAATACTGTATTCGGGAGCTTCGGGCGATGGAACCAGTCTGCAGCTTATGCTTTTTCAGATCATAAATTTTCTTCCCGAAGCAGAATTTACAGAAATCACGCGCAGAATAATTTCAAGTTTACCAACCTTGCCAAAATCGGTACGCCGATCGAAAACCAAAATCACGCACGTGTGGAGCAATGGGGAGTGATGCAAGACCTTGCCTGGAAGATTTCAGATAAGAATCTCATCAGTTCGTCGATTTGGTGGAATCTAACCGAAAGGCAAATTCAACCGGTGATGGGTTCCAATGACAGAGATAAACAGGAAGATGATAACCTGAGGGTAGTGTTGGATTATTTTCATTTCGGATCCGGCAAAGTTTGGAACCTCAAAACGGGTATGGTTCGGGATCATTTGGAATTTAATCAAAGCACAAATCGGACAGCTCAATATTTCCTTTCCGGTGATCTGGACTGGGATTTGGGATCAAAATGGAATAGCAAATCAGGGGTAAGATTCACTTATATAGAAGGGAACCTTAGCACCTACGCCGCAACCGACACCCGTTTGGAATTGTATCAATCAACAAATTTTTTTCCTACGGAAAGCATTAGCCTCTCCTTGAATTTAAGACAACTAGTTTATGAGGGGAATTTCGCTCCATTCACACCAAGTTTGGGGGGTGAATGGACGGTTTTAAAAAACGAAAATCACCAACTTCAACTCAACACGTCTATATCCCGAAGCTTTAAGGTGCCAACATTGAACGATCGGTTTTGGGTTCCTGGAGGAAATCTTGATCTCAAACCCGAGAAAAGCCTCAGTGGGGAATTGGGATTGAAACATGATTTCAAGAAAGGGGATTTAACAGGAAGCAATCAGGTGACTTACTACCACATGTCAGTGGACAATTGGATCATTTGGCTGCCAAACGGGAGCTTTTGGAGTCCCTCAAATATCAGAAAAGTCAAAAACAGCGGCTTAGAGTACTTTTTGGAAGCAAATCAAAAATTGGGTTTATGGACTGTCGGAGTTCAAGGAAACTACGCTTGGAACCAAGCCATCAATCAAACCAACATCAATGATAATGATCGGGCAAAAGGGAAGCAACTTCCTTATACCCCCGAACATAAAATTCAATTCAAAGCAAGTGTAGAAAAAGGAAGGGTTGAAACTTATGTCAATCACCATTGGGTTGGGGAGCGATTTATAGGGACCGATAACACCACCAAACTACCCCCATTTGGCATTTGGGATTCAGGAGTGAATTATGACTTCGAATTGTTTGGAAAGCTTAAGGGGGGATTTGGAGTCCAAATCAACAATGTCTTGAATACCGATTATCAAGTACTGCGCCTCAGGGCAATGCCGGGAAGGAATTATCAAATCAATATAAATATTACACTATGAAACAGTTAAGATTACTGATTGGCTTTTGGGCTTTGACCCTATTTATTGCATCCTGTGATTCGGGACCAAATGAGATTCCGTTGGGTGAATTGGAGCAAGGAGTGCTGATCATCAATGAAGGTAATTTTTCAGATCGTGACGGGGATATTTCACATTACAATCCCACAACCGGTATCGTAAAAAACAATGTTTTTGAAATCAAAAACGGAAGACCATACGCAGGCCTTGTCCAGGATTTAGTGGAAACAGATGGAAGAATTTATGTAGTTGCCAATACGGGAAAGGTAGAAGTGGTGGAGACAAAAGACTTCAATAGTATTGGAGCGGTGTCACAAGGACTGGACATCACTCAATCTTTAGTCACGGCAAACGATAAACTATATATCAGCGACTGGGGACCTTATGATCCAAGTTACAACAGCCCTGATTCTTATATCGCTGTGGTAAATAATTTAAATGGGGGCGAAATTTCCAAAAAAATCTTGGTGTCAAGCCGACCTTCAGGGATGTTTGTCTTAGGCAACAATATCTTGGTGGCTTGTGCAGCGGACAAAAAAATGCAAGTGATTTCTCTTGCAAGTGATTCCATGACAGAAAGTAAGGATGTGGAAGGAACACCGGTTCGCTTTTTTGAGCAAGACGGAAAGCTTTATCTCTTTGCCAGAGATCCTGGGAACATTTATCTTCATGAAATCAATCGGAATAACCGCAACCTGACACTAACGGTGAAGATTGCTTTGGAAAGACCTACTTCCAATTTTGCAAGAGGGGAAAACGGCGAACTTTTTGTGATCACCTCAACAGGCTGGCCCGAATACAATGATGCCGTTGCCAAGGTTTCCATGACCTTGGGACAAGTTTTGGATCCAGCATTTTACACCGGATCCGGATTTTATGGTATTGGTTACCATCCTTCTACAAAGAACATTTATATCGGAGACAATAACGGATTCCAGGGAAATGGGACCGTTATTGTCGTCAATGCATCAGGTCAGGAAGTAAGCGCTTTAGAAGTCGGAAGAGCTCCTTCGGGCTTTTTGTTTAAATAAAGATTTAAGCCCAAAGATGAGTGCTCTTTTTGGCTATTCCGGGCTAAATGTCTTGAAATAAGGCAGTAGCAGGAATGTGAATAATGCAGTTCTTTCAAAAAAGATTTAACAACTCATCGACATAGGTAGCGACATTTTTGGTTCGCTACCTATGTCAATTAAGATCTGCAACTTATCTTTAACGTAGAAATTTTACGTGCTCAGATCAAGAATTAACTTTTTCCAGATAAAAGCATTTGACAACTATATCCCTCTCAGGTTAGGGAAAGTAAATTAATACGCCATTTGCTTGGGGAAAAAGGTGTTTTTTTTAAATGGGTACCCACGGATTGGCAGGAATAGTATTGAATACTCCAAATACCTCGCAGATACTATTTATATTCGATCAGGGAGTTTTTAGAAACCGAGTTTACATAAGAAAGAGTTAAATGGGAATTGATTCATTAAATAAATCAAAATTAAAAATTTCTTTGAGCTGGTCCGGTGGCAAAGATAGTGCTTATGCCCTCTGGAAACTCCAGCAAGACCCAGATTATGTAGTTTCCCGTTTGCATACCACTTTTGGTGAAACAAGCAAAAGAGTTGGCATGCATGGAATCCACGAAAGCCTAATAGAGAAACAAGCAGAAGCCATCGGCCTACCTCTTGACAAAATCTACTATCCAGCAAGCGGCGATAACCAGGCTTATGAAAAAGCGATGAATGCTTACTTGGATAAACTCGAATCGGAAGCCATCTATCATATTGCATATGGAGACATTTTCTTGGAAGATTTAAAAAAATACAGAGAAAATCAATTGGCTACTCGGGGATTTGAAGGTGTTTTTCCACTATGGGGCAAGGATACTGAGGTATTGGCGGAGGAATTTATCAATTCAGGTTTCAAAACCTTAATATGTGCAGCCGATGCGGACAAAATCGATAAGGCTTGGGTTGGGAAAATCTTTGATAGGGATTTCTTGACAGGTTTGACCCAAAACATTGATCCTTGTGGTGAAAATGGAGAATTTCATACCTTCTGCTATGAAGGTCCTATTTTTTCAGATTCAATTGCCGTGGTATTAAAAGAGAAAATTTCAAATACTTATAAATTTGAAAATGAAAACGGGATTAAAGTTGAAAAGAGGTATTGGTTCCAAGAAATTGCGCTTAAAACTACTTGATTATGATTGTAAAGCTTTTCGCCAAATATCCTTTGAATAAGTAAAGGGCATCAAATACAATTTATAAGCTAGATGCATTTGGATAATGGCTGTTGGATAACATTTAATATCAAGCGGCACCCGCTTCAATAAAGTAGCCTTACAATCAACCAATTTTAAAATCAACATCTTTTCCAATTTGAAATCGAATGGGGATGTAGAACCAACCAGACACAGTATTTCCTTCAGCATCAATGCCAGGAATATATCCCCCTTCATAAATTTGAATTACTCTCAATGCTTCTTGTTGAAGTAGAAGTGGGGAATCCTTTGGATTGACAATCTCCAATCGCCCAAGTGAACCATCCGCCAAAATTTCAAGCCCTAATTTCACCACTCCTTCCATTCTGCTTTTCAAGGCAGCAGCTGGATAATTCAAGTACTTGCTCAGGAAATTATTCCAAGCGGAAATGGAGTAAACCATAATTGGAGAAAAAACATCCCTGTTGATACCAATCACTTCTCCCTTTAGAGAGAAGGTCCCTTCACAAACCCCCTTTTCACAACCCAAACTCATGATGGTTTCGTTGCCTTTGAAATAAGTGGTTAACGCACTGTTCTCTTTAGCGTTGACTACATATTGGTAGTTCAAAAAGCCCTGAAGATCATATTTCTCCGTTTTTTGAAAGAGTGTTTCCCCCCTTTTGTTAAACTCCGTCTGAATAACCATAAAAGGTCTGTTTTCCAAATCGTAATATCTTTCTGTTTGGTTTCCCTCTTTGGAAACTGAAATAATTTTTGTGAATTGGTGCAGCCCAGATGCTGCAGATGTTGGATAAAAATGCTCGTTCAGATGGATGGTTTTCCTTGATTGGGCAAAAAGGGTAAAGCTTGATGCCATTAAAAATACGAGCAACAATGGTATAATGTAATTCATTTTAAGACTACTTATCGTACGCATAATTCGATCAATGAAATTCAGTTATTAAAATTACTTATGTGGACCTATTCGATTCAATCTTTTTCAAAAACCTTTGAGTATCTACTATGAAAGGATTTTGAAAATGAAATCGAACCAAAGATCCCCATTTACATTAAGAAGTAATGCTTAAGGTATTCATAAAACCAGTAACAATCCTTTCAATGCACAAAAAAACAAGCTCATTTTTTAAAATCCAGTTCCTCCCATTAAAGCGAGTAAAATCTTTGTCGAAGTTGTTAAAGCATTTGCGAAAGAAAGTCAATAAAATATTTGGGGACTGTAGTTGGCTGAGGATTCTTTATCGTTTTTTTTAAAGAAATAAGCCAACAATATTTCCAATCAATGATTTGATTCATTACCTCTTTTTTTGATACAATCTTAATGGGGGCATTTCACGAAGGGAAAACTTCAAAAATTCATTTTGTTTTTTTATTGAAAGACCTCGTTTGGTGAAGGATGGCCCATGTACCGCAATTCTGAAGCCTTTCCAGTTTTACTAAAAATGGGATTCCTGAAGGGGTTGATATCTCAAAAAAATCAGCCTATTTGGAGAATTAGGGCAATGATTGTATGGCAAAAACAGTAAACAAAGACTGATTATTCGTTGATTTCAGGTTGGAATAGAATTGGTTATGCATACCAAAGATTAAAAAACATCATATATTCAAAACCCCAAGTATTCCTAAAAACGCAAAAAGCTCCCACCGGATTAGGGTGGGAGCTGAATGACAATAAGGCGGCGGCCTACTCTCCCGGGAGTAACCCCAGTACCATCGGCGCTGCAGGGCTTAACTTCTCTGTTCGGGATGGGAAGAGGTGGGACCCCTGCGCCAGGCCGCCTATTTTTTATGTCCCGTATACACAGTACAAAGTACCATGTGGTTCCGGTGACAAACCCCGTGGGGCTAAATATCTTAAGTTGCTGTCTCTGTACCCTATACTTTGTACTTGGTACTTCATACTACCGACTTTTGTCGGTATTGACATGTTTTGCAGAAAATGTAACAGTTTTCCTTCCGGTTTAAGTTTCCGGGCTATTAGTATTGCTCGGCTATGTCATTTCTGACTTTACACCTGCAACCTATCGACGTCGTCGTCTCCGACGGCCCTATTCGGAAGT
>NZ_JAUSPP010000023.1:0-57563 GCF_030656585.1 Rhodonellum sp. | reverse complement strand
GTCCCACCTCTTCCCATCCCGAACAGAGAAGTTAAGCCCTGCAGCGCCGATGGTACTGGGGTTACTCCCGGGAGAGTAGGCCGCCGCCTTATTGTCATTCAGCTCCCACCCTAAACAGGTGGGAGCTTTTTGCGTTTTGAGGCTTTGGGTTTTTAGATTTTGGAGAGAGAATAGGT
The DNA here is from genome assembly GCF_030656585.1 of Rhodonellum sp. Lineage (NCBI taxonomy): Bacteria > Pseudomonadati > Bacteroidota > Cytophagia > Cytophagales > Cytophagaceae > Rhodonellum > Rhodonellum sp. Next base: position 57,387 of record NZ_JAUSPP010000023.1, on the reverse strand, counting down.
TTACAAACAAAGAAGTTTTTGATGGAATGGAACTGGATTAGATTTCTATATCCAAAGTTTCTAGGGTATTGATATTACGGACGTTTCATAGAACCTCCGTTGAATTTACCATCATTAATATCTTTACCATTCAGGTCTATTTATCCCGTGTTAACCAGTACCATTTCTATCCCTGTCTTAATTCAATTGATAGTCAGTTATTTACTTTTTTTAACTTTACCATATTGGCAATACAATTTACTCTTTCATTGATCTGATTTTCTTGAAGTTTCAACCCCTATTGGAAACCGTCATGCATATTTCTGGTTCAATGATCTCTAAGCCAAACCAAATCATCAAAATTGTTGATCTCGCAATTTGATATTTATTTTAAACAGTTTTTGATCATACATTCAAGCTTTGTCTAAGATTGACTTAAGGTTCTCACTCTTTATTCTGATCAATAATTTTTAAGGGATAAATCTTTCTTCGCTCCCACTTTACTTCTTCAATATTATCCAATCAATTAAATGTTTTACGCCTTTTTCGCTATAGCATTCATAATGAAAATAGCGGCTATCGATAGTTGCTGTTTTTTAATAAGTCTGAATATTGGTTTTTGGGTTTTTCCTGAATGATGTTTTTGGGATTTAGATTGATGGATGAGAGTTCATTCCAGTATATCCTCTTATTTTTTCAAATCCAGATAATCTACTGCCAAATAACTCATGACCTTAACACCAAGCAAAAAACCACTCTCATCGATCATGAAATCAGGAGTATGATGGGAGGGGGCCGTCACGGGGTTGCCACCTTTTGGCATGCCACCTAGAAAAATAAATAGTCCTGGTGCCTCTTTTTGAAAAAAACTGAAATCTTCGGCTCCTGTAATCGGTTCATGGTAGATTACATTCTCCTTACCGGCAGCATCATATAAGCTTGAAACCATTTTTAATGTCAGATCAGCATCATTTACCGTTGCAGGATAAAGTTCATCAATGCTTACCTTGGCACTAGCACCTGCACTTTGTGCGATTCCCACAGAAATTTCTTTAATCCTTTTATGGATCAATTCCTGTTGCTCGTCGGAATAGGTTCGGATCGTTCCGATCATATCCACTTTTTCAGGAATGATATTGTGACGGATCCCACCATGGATCGCTCCTATGGTCACTATCGCTGGGTGTTGGGTGATGTTGACATTTCTGCTCAAAATCGTCTGAAGACCCATTACAATCTGTGAAGCGGTCACAATTGGATCAACGGATGACCAAGGCGACGCTCCATGTGCCTGTCTTCCGTTCACCTCAATATTTAAATTGTCTACAGCGGCCATCGCTGGACCTGACCTGTATTTTATTGAACCCACTTCAGTTTGCGAATTGATGTGTAGGCCAAATATTGCATCCACGTCCTTCATTACACCTTCTTCCACCATTTGTTTGGCACCCCAACTGGTTACTCCCGGCTCTGTAATTCCTTCTTCTGCTGGCTGAAAAATAAATTTGACAGTTCCGGAAATTTCAGACTTCATGTCGGACAAGACTTCTGCCACGCCCATCAAAATGGCCACATGGGTGTCATGGCCACATGCGTGCATTACTCCTGTTTTCTGTCCGTTATATTCGGCAACTACCTGGGATCTGAAAGGAAGGTCATTCCTTTCAGGAACGGGTAAGGCATCCATGTCCGCTCTCAAAGCAACTGTTGGACCTGCTTTCCCACCTCTTAAAATCCCGACTACACCTGTCACGGCAATCCCTTCCTCTACTTCCATTCCCAAAGACCTTAAGTGGTCTGCTACGATTTTGGCTGTCCTGACTTCTTGGTTTCCCAATTCAGGATACTGGTGAAAATCCCTTCTCCAATCAATCACTTTGGCTTCAATGGAGCTTGCCTTTTTATCTATTTCTGGTTTCAATTTGGATTGACCAAATGAGAAACCAGTGGAAAGCAATAATAATATCAGTGTTTTTTTCATGGAAATAAGGTAAGATGGAAATGAGTGCCTTCTAAATTACACAAATAGCAGGATTAAAAAAATCCTGAATTAAAAGAAAAAGCTGTTACTAAATCACGAGTGTTGGCCTAAACCAGTTTTATTCCCATTAAATGGGCCTTTCAAAAATAGGCAGGTTGATTCTGGTAATATTCTTTTTTGTTTGGTCAATAAATCAAAATAGCCTTCATTTGACCGATCATTTGGCCGATTTCTCCATAAATACTGTCACCATTCTTAAAGTTCCGTAATCGTATTTCCCTGGATTTTCCTGACGGATTGCCCCAATATCTCCGGCATTTGATTTTAAGAGGTCCGATACTTCTTTGATGGTTTCCGGACTTAAATGAGCATGAATAGAAACCTTTCCCGCCGCTATTCCCTTCACCAAATGTCCTTTGATGGTCGATTCGGCTAATCCTCTGGCTTCTGCGATTTCCATGCTTGATTTACCATGTTGGCTCATATTGTAGGTGATTTCATAGGTTTCTCCTTTTTCCAATTTGATTTTTGGTGAGCCTTTTTCTTTTTTCTTTCGCCCAGTTTTGTTCTTTGAAAATTTAGGATTTGCTTTGGCTGCTTGTTTTGCCTGTTGGGCAAGGCTGATACGGAAATGAACCAATTCCCTGCTGATGGAATCCATCCTACCGATCTCCTCACCTTTCATGATGGCAGACACCAAAAAAGTAACTTTTTGAACGGCATTTATTTTCTTGAAGAGAATGACCTCAATCTCCGAAAGCCCCTCCAGATAATTCTTGGTTTTTGAAAATTGTTCCACCTCTCCAGCATGTGTTAAGAGCTTACTCAAACATTCCATTAGAATATTGGAATAGTATCCACTTCCTTTATTCAGGCGATCCATCAATTGGTTTTCTTCATTTTTCTGAAGAAGAAAAAATAGTTGGTTTTGAAATTTTTGAGAATTAGTTTCTTCCTTGATCAGGTCTTCCTGCAACAGTTTCATTGCATTTTTCATCTCTTGGTCTTCAAACTCCATACTGCTTTCAAACATTTTTGAAAAAGCGCTGATGGCTTGAATAATCTCCTGAAAATCAAATGTGCCTTGAAGGAGTTTTTCAACGTATTTCTTTTGGTGGATAACCAATAATCTATCAAGAGACTCTTGTTTATCGGTGTTTTTAGTGAAATTGACGACTTCTTGATCACTATAGATGGCGTTGGATTGAATACGGGTTTTTAATGTCAAACCTTCCAGTCCCCTTAGGCGACTGAGTGCGACATAAACTTGGCCCGACGCAAAAGCTTCTCCCACATCGATGATAGCCTTGTCAAAAGTCAGACCCTGACTTTTGTGCACGGTCACTGACCAAGCCAGTTTAACCGGATATTGCTCAAAAGTTCCAATTACCTGCTCTTCCAATTCTTTGGTAGCATCGTTGACCGCGTATTTTTTATTTTCCCAAACCTCTCTTTTGAGGGTGTATTCCAAATTGTTGTCAGCCATGAGTACTGTTATTTTCTCACCATTTATGGTTTTTACAAAAGCCATTTTGCCATTAAAAAAATCAGATAAACCACTTGTGTCGTTTTTAATAAACATTATTTGGGACCCTTCCTTCAATTCCAATGATTTTGGCAAAGGAAATAAGCTTTCCGGAAAATCCTTTTCAACAATTGCTTCAAAAAAATGGGATTTTGTTTTTAAGGATTCCAATTCTTTGCGATTGTGTTCCTCCGCTTTGTAATTGTGGGTGGTAATGACAATTGTATCCTTTAATGTTTTGATTTCTTCGGGAGTTTTGTAAAATTTATTGAGGAAGGAAATGTCTTCTTGTGTGGTTTTGTTGTTTCGGAGGTTATTGAGAATATGGATGAATTTCTCATCCTTTTGTCTAAAAATCTGATCCAATTCGACATATACCATTCCGGATACTTTAAGCGCAAGTGCTTCATAAAAGTGCATGCTTTTGTAAAATTTACCCAAAAGCTGCCATTCATGCTCCTTTACAATCGGCGGAAGCTGAAAAAGGTCTCCAATCATCAAAACTTGTGCCCCTCCAAAAGGCTCGTTGAAATTTCTCTTAACACTCTTCATCCGGTAGTCAATTGCATCTAAAACATCGGCTCTAAGCATACTCACCTCATCTATGATTAATAAATCAACAGATTTGAGGACGTTTTTTCTTGCGGAATTTAGGTTGTGCCTTTTCCCCAAGGTGTATTGGGTGTAGAAATTGGCATTGGTGCCAAAATTACCTTCGGGTTCTCGGGTAGGTAAAAAGCTTCCCAAGGGCAAAAGAAACTGAGAATGAATTGTCACGCCTTTGGCATGAAGGGCAGCGATACCCGTTGGCGCCAAGACAACATGGGTTTTATGTGTCAATTCGATCAGATTTCTCAGGAAGGTTGTTTTTCCAGTACCGGCCTTCCCCGTCAAAAATACAGGGCTGTTTGTACTGTTGATAAAATGTGCCGCAATTTCCAGCCTATCCGTTTTTAGAATTTCCATATGCTTAAAAATAAAACAAATTCCCAAAGCTCATGGTGGAATAAGCGTTTAAGTTCGTAAAGTTTTCAAAAAAACGTAACTTTGTCATTGATGGATAGTTGTCATACTAATTATTAAAACACGAACGAAATGTCCAAGAGCATATTGGTAACAGGTGGAACAAAAGGGATTGGAAGGGCAATCATAGAACGATTTGCCAAAGAAGGTTTTGATATCTATACCTGTTCAAGAAATGAATCCGAATTGTTGACGCTCAAGCAGGATATTGAAAGCCGTTTTCCGGATCAAAAGGTTTGGGTCAAAAAAGCTGATCTTTCCAAAAAAGAAGAAGTATTGGGTTTTGCAACTGCAGTAAAGGCTCAAGGTATTCCGGATGTCCTGATCAACAATACTGGCGTCTTTTTGCCTGGGGCAATCCACAGCGAGCAAGAAGGTAATTTTGAACTCATGATGGAAACCAATCTATATTCGGCCTATTACTTGACTCGGGCATTTACAGATGAATGGATCAAAAGGAAAAGTGGTCATATTTACTCTATTGGGTCCATAGCAGGACTTACCGCCTATGCCAATGGAGGGAGTTATGCCATTTCCAAATGGGCCATGCTGGGTTTTACCAAATGCTTGAGACAAGAATTGATGCCTTATAATATCAAGGTAACATCGATCCTTCCGGGAGCTACTTACACCGCAAGCTGGGAGGGGGTTGATTTGCCGATTGAAAGGTTCATAAAAGCAGAAGACGTTGCAGAAACTGTTTGGGCATCTTATAACCTTTCCCCGTTCTCAGTTGTTGAAGAAATAGTAATCAGACCCCAATTAGGGGATTTATAAGATCAGGATGGAAACCAAAGCGCTTTTTGACCCAATGAATTACTGCAATAGCCTTACGACTTACTCCAGGAGGAAGACTATCCCCGTGAAAGTTGGTGATGTATTCATCGGAGGAAATCACCCCATCGTAGTACAATCCATGACAACGGTGGATACCATGGATACTTTGGGGTCTGTGGAACAATGCATCCGAATGATCGAAAGTGGTTGTCAATTGATCAGGTTGACTGCACCTAGTATAAAAGAAGCAGAAAATCTCCAAAACATCAAGGATGAATTGAGGAAAAGAGGGTACAATACGCCTTTGGTGGCGGATATCCATTTCACCCCAAATGCCGCCGAAGTAGCCGCTAGGATTGTTGAAAAAGTGCGGATCAATCCTGGTAATTATGCAGACAAAAAGAAATTCGAAGTCATCGAATATACAGATGAAAGTTATCAAGAAGAACTGGATAGGATAAGGGAACGATTCCTTCCGTTGGTGAATATTTGCAAACAAAATGGCACTGCCATGAGAATAGGAACCAACCATGGTTCTCTTTCAGACAGGATCATGAGCAGATATGGGGATACGCCTCTGGGTATGGTTGAATCAGCCTTGGAGTTTTTAAGGATCTGCGAAGATGAAAATTATTTCGATATCGTCATTTCCATGAAATCCTCCAATACCCAGGTCATGGTACAGGCCTATAGATTGTTGGTCCAAAAGCTGGATGAAGGTGGCTTTAAACCCTATCCACTGCATTTGGGCGTGACGGAAGCGGGTGATGGAGAAGATGGCAGGATTAAATCTGCAGTTGGAATCGGTACTTTGCTGGAAGATGGCTTGGGTGATACCGTAAGGGTGTCCTTGACCGAGGATCCGGAATTAGAGGCTCCGGTAGGAAGGGAATTGGTGGATAGATACGAACATAGGGCTGGTCATCACCAGATAAAAGAAATTCAACATTACCCAATTTCTCCTTTTGAATACAACAAACGACAGACCTTGGAAATCTATAATTTCGGAGGAACAAATGTGCCAAGGGTAATTACCGATATTTCTTCCATTTCCCAGATTTCTGAAAGGGAAATGAAAAATCTTGGACACCATTATCTACCTGAATTGGACAAGTGGAAAATGAACGACCAAGGTTGTGATTATGTTTTTTCGGGAAGCAATCCCATCCCATTTATGTTGCCAAATGGAATGAAGGAAATCCAACATTTTCCCATTTGGTTGAAATCAGAAGATAAAATCAATAAGTTTCCAGCATTGAGTGCAAAGGAATTTAAGGAAGAAAAACATTTCCATACTGGATTGAATTTCCTTGTCTTGAATGACCAAGAAGTAGAAGGAATCATTCCCTATCTTGAGGAAAGAAAGGATGTAGTGATCATCCTGAAGAGTGAAAATGCACACAATATGCCTGCTCTGCGGAGGGCCTTTGTGGAATTGATCGAAGGAAATAATCAAATACCAGTGGTGGTACAGGTGAATTATCCTTTTGCAGATCCAGATAAGATCATGCTGTATGCGGCAACGGATGTAGGAGGTTTATTGGTGGATGGACTCGGGGAAGGGATCATGATTGCTTTGAATCATGATGAACAATATGAGAGGGTGAATATCCTGCAACAGGTAAAACTCCACAATTCAGTCAGTTTTGGGGTCTTGCAAGCTGCCAGAACAAGGATGTCAAAAACTGAATATATCAGCTGTCCTTCCTGTGGGAGAACTTTGTTTGACCTTCAGGAAACAACGGCTATGATCAGAAAACGTACAGACCATCTGAAAGGAATTAAAATCGGGATTATGGGTTGTATTGTCAATGGACCTGGGGAAATGGCAGATGCTGACTTTGGTTATGTAGGTTCCGGGAAGGGGAAAATAACCCTTTACAAAGGAAAGGAAGTGATCAAAAAGTCGGTTCCTTCTGAACGTGCCGTAGATGAATTGATCGAAATCATCCGGAAGGATGGAAGATGGATAGAACCAGAAGTATAAGTAAAATCAAATAATAGGGCTAAGACAAAGGGAAAATGGCAAATAGCAAAATCAAGGAGTTTTTCCAATTGGGAGAATTGGGTAATTATTTCTTCAGGGTTTTTCAAAAACCCGATCCAAACAAAAAAAACAACATCAATCTTCGCATGATGCATGGAATCAATAAGATATCCATTGTCATGTTCTTGGCGGCGATTATCATCTGGATAATCAAAAGACTCGCCTAATAAGAGCATTCGAAATTATTGTTCACCAATCCTTCTTACATCCAATTGAACAACTTGAAATGCTTCACGCATTTTGATAGATATGGGTTGAAAAAATGACCATCACTTTTTTTAGAGAATATTGTTTGTCCAAAAAAGGGGTGACGGAAGACACACCCTTTGATAAAAACACACTTTGTTTTAAGGTGGGAGGGAAGATATTCGCCATTATCGATATAGAACTTTTTGAAAGTGTGAATCTCAAGTGCGACCCGGAATGGGCAATTGAACTTAGGGAAAGGTACGATGGAATCGTTTCCGGTTTCCACATGAACAAGAAACACTGGAATACGGTGTTTTTTGGAAGGGATGTCGCAGATAAAATGATTTTGGAATTGGTGGATCATTCCTATGCGCTTATCTTTGACAACCTGCCCAAAAATACGCGGGAATCTTTACGCCCATGAGTTTTTTAATTGCCCGAAATATTTCAAAACAGTACGAAAACGAGCATTTAGCGCTAGATAATGTTTCCATTTCTTTGGAAAAAGGGAAGGTCATTTCCTTGATAGGAGAGAGTGGGTCTGGAAAAAGTACCTTGCTAAGGATATTGGCAGGTTTGGAAAACCAAGATTCGGGAGAAGTTTATTTGGGTGAAAAAGTGATCCAAAAACCGTCCGAAAGACTGGTCCCCGATTATGACGAGGTGAAATTGATCCATCAGGATTTCAGCTTGTATCCAAATTCTACCGTAAAGGAGAATATTGCTAGACCCTTGTTGAAATACGAAAAAGACTATGCTGAGCAAAGAATCGAGGAAATACTTGGTTTACTCAACTTGGATGCCCACAAGGACAAATTCCCAAGGCAGCTCTCTGGCGGTCAACAGCAAAAAGTCGCCATCGGAAGGGCATTGGGTCCAGAGCCGGAGCTTCTTCTACTGGACGAGCCGTTTAGTAATTTGGACATCATCCAAAAGCGTGAATTGATTTATGAACTTCGGGAGATTTTCGAAGTCCTCCAGATGACAGTTGTCTTTGTTACGCATGATTTGGATGATGCCTTACAGCTCAGTGATACATTGATTGTGATGGGCAAAGGAAAGATCCTACAGGAAGGGAATGCCGCGGAACTCAACACCCGTCCCAATAATTTGTATGTGGCAAAGTTGTTCAGTCCACTCAACCCTATTCCCGGAATGGAAAACACCTTTGTTCGCCCTTCAGATTTGACGCTTTTGAAATCCAATGGGATCAAATGCAGAGTGTTGGTGAGTCAATACTTGGCGCAGTTTAATTTATTGACTGTCAGACTTGAAACATCCGGTGAAATATGGAAGGTCCAAGACAACCAGCGAAGATTTGAAGTGGGCAAAATCCTTTGGCTAAGATATGATGAAGACAAATTGTTGCGTTTTTGAATTCCGTTCCTGCCCAAATCCAAAAAAAATTAGATTATAATTTTTCCCTGGATTTTTTTGGAGTCGGAATAGTGTATTTGGGATAGTCCAAGAATAAAAAAACCCTTCTCCTTGGCGTTTGGACCAAAAAAAAGGGCTCTTCAAAATCAAGACCGTTTAGTCATTGTCATGGTCAACGCCATGCTCACCATGGATATGACCGTGTTCGATTTCTTCGGGACTTGCTTCCCGAACTTCAAATATCTCTCCCTCAAAATGCAGATCAAATCCCACAAGTGGATGGTTGAAATCCAGTAAAACCTCTTCGCCAAGGTCTTTTAAGACTTTTGCTTGCATCGGATATCCATTTTCATCCATCAAGGGAAGGAAATTACCTTCTTCCAGCATCTCAGGCTCAAATCCATTTTCATTTGAAAATTGGTTTTTGGGCATTGACATGATCAAGTCCTCTTGCGCTTCACCATATGCTTCGGTGACAAGTAGGACAAAACTGAAAGTCTCCCCAACTTTTTTTCCGGCAATTTCTGCTTCGAATTTTTCCGGCAAGCCACTATTGCCAAACAAAAAATAAAAAGGATCTTCTTGGTCCCTGACTTCCACGCTAAATGGAACAGATTCTATTGCCTCCTCGTCCTTACTGACCTTTAATTCAAAAGTTATTCCGACTACTGTGTTTGTTGCTATTTCCATTTTTTATCGATTTGTCCCAAAGTTAGGGATTTTGATTTTATTTGTGCCAAAGAGACCTGGGATTCAAGCTATTTTATGGCTCCATTTATCATGATTGCCATGATGGAGAGCATTGTTAAAACAAAACATAAATATATCCAAACCCATCTTTTTTGAACCGTAAAAAAAACAGATAACAGAAACAGCGTAAAAAAGAGCAATCCAGAAATCAGGGTGACACTAAGATAGAGGGCCTCAGATTCGTGAAAGTAGGGGTATTCCGATTCAATGGAGGGTTTTAAAAGCAACTCCTTCTTTAGCAATGCAAAATTGACCCATTCCTTTAAGTAGGAAAAAGCAAAAATGCCAGAGGTTAAAATGGCTGCAAAGGAAATAAAAAATTTATTCATGACATATCCAAAAGGCTATCTTGATAGAGAAGAATTTCATATCAAGATAGCCCTGAATTTTAGGGTTAAAGGACAATATTGATGATTTTTCCAACCACAACAATCACCTTTTTTGGAGATTTCCCTTCCATCCACTTAAGGACTGTTTCGTTTTCCAAGGCAATTTTTTCAATTTGCTCTTTGGAGAGGTTCAGAGGGAGTGGAAGTTTAGCTCTCATTTTCCCATTGATAGACACTGGATATTCGTGGTTGTTTTCAACCAAGAATTCTTTTTGAAAAACAGGGAAGGAGGCATGTGTAATTGAGTTTTCTTGACCTAACAATGACCAAAGTTCTTCCGCGATATGAGGAGCATAGGGTGAAAGCAAGATTACCAAAGGTGTCAAAATCTCTCTTTTGTTGCATTTAAGGGCAGAAAGCTCATTCACACAGATCATAAATGAAGACACAGAAGTGTTGAACGAATAATTATCCAAATCCTCTTGGGTCTTTTTAATGGTTTTGTGAAGTGTTTTCAATTCTTCTTGAGTCGCTGGTTCTTCGGAAACCCCAAAATCGCCTTGCTTGTCTTGAAAAAGTCTCCATAATTTTTTCAGGAATTTGGAAACGCCATCAATGCCATTGGTGTTCCAGGGCTTAAATTGCTCCAAAGGACCCAAGAACATTTCGTAAAGCCTCAAAGTATCTGCCCCATATCTCTCGATGATGTCATCGGGGTTTACAACGTTGTACTTGGATTTGGACATTTTTTCCACTTCCGCTCCGCAGAAGTATTTTCCGTCTTCCAAGATAAATGTTGCGCCTGCAAGATCGGGTCTCCAAGTTTTGAATTTTTCAATATCCAATTGATCATTGTGGACGATATTTACATCTACATGGATGGCAGAAGTTTCATACTGATCGATCAATCCCAAACTTACATAGGTGTTGGATCCTTTTATTCTGTAGACAAAGTTGGATCTTCCCTGAATCATCCCCTGGTTGATCATTTTTTGGAAGGGCTCTTCGATGCCTACTGCTCCAATGTCAAACAGGAATTTGGTCCAAAATCTGGAATAGAGCAAATGGCCTGTAGCATGTTCCGCTCCTCCGATATAGAGATCAACAGCCCCCCAATATTTTGAAATCTCGGGATCCACGAATTTATTTTCATTCTTGGCATCCATGTATCTGAAGAAATACCAGCTTGATCCTGCCCAGCCGGGCATGGTGCTTTTTTCCAATGGGAATTCGCCCTCAGCTGTTTTGTAGGTCCAATGTGCAGCTCTGGCCAAAGGTGGTTCCCCATCTTCCGTTGGTAAATATTTATCCACCTCTGGCAATACCAAAGGCAAGTCTTTTTCTTCTATCAAATAAGGCAATCCCTCTTTGAAATAAACAGGAAGGGGTTCTCCCCAATAGCGCTGACGCGTGAAAATGGCATCGCGCATCCTGTATTGGATTTTTCCCTTGCCGATTTTCTTTTCCTCGAGAAATTCGATGGCCTTGACCATGGCATCCTTCATCCACAATCCGGAAAGAATGCCTGAATTGATGATGAGCCCACCTTTTCCTGGAAAAGAACCGTTTTCCATGCTTCCGTCTATCACCTGTCTGATTTCCAGACCAAAATGTTTGGCGAAATTGAAATCCCTTTCGTCATGTGCAGGCACGGCCATGACAGCGCCTGTCCCATAGCCAGCCAGTACATAATCGGCTATCCAAATCTGGATTTCCTCCCCATTGAACGGATTGATGGCATAAGAACCGGTAAATGCACCGGATATTGTTTTCACGTCGCTCATTCGATCCCTTTCGGATCTGTTTTTTGCGCCTTCTATGTAGGCCGAGGCATTTTCTTTTTCCGCGGGGGTCAATAGTTCGTTTACCAATTCATGCTCTGGAGCCAAAGCCAAATAAGTAACACCAAAAATAGTATCGACTCTTGTCGTAAAAACTTTTATTTCTTTGTCATGTCCCTTGATCTGGAATACCATTTCTGCACCAATGGATTTCCCAATCCAATTGCGCTGCATTTCTTTTATGGGATCTGTCCAGTCAAGCGTATCCAGCCCAACCAAAAGACGTTCTGCATATGCCGTGATTCTCATGCTCCACTGCATCATCTTCTTTCGTTCCACTGGGTGGCCTCCTCTTTCGGAAAAACCATCTTTCACCTCATCATTGGAAAGCACGGTGCCCAGTGCAGCACACCAATTGACGGTCGTCTCTGCCAAAAATGTCAATCGATATTGCAAGAGGATTTCCTGTTGAATCCTTTCAGGAAAAGTTTTCCACTCGTCTGCAGAAAATAGAGTTGGGTTTTCATCACAAACGGCATGAACCTTTGAATTTCCACTTTCTTCGAATTTTTCAATCAGAGCGTGTATGCTTTTTGCTTTGTCCTCGGATTTGTCATAATAGCTGTTGAAAAGCTGCATGAAGATCCATTGGGTCCACCGGTAATAGGAGGGGTCGGAAGTCCTTACCTCTTTGCTCCAATCAAATGAAAAACCTATATTCTTAAGTTGCTCAGTGTATCTTTTGATATTTTCTTCAGTGGTGATGGCAGGATGCTGCCCAGTCTGTATGGCATATTGCTCGGCAGGAAGACCAAAAGAATCATACCCCATTGGATGAAGGACATTGTAGCCTTGTAGTCTTTTGAACCTACTGACAATGTCAGAAGCAATGTAACCCAGTGGGTGACCTACATGGAGTCCTGCCCCTGAAGGATAGGGGAACATGTCAAGGGAATAGAACTTGGGCTTTTTGGGATCAACCTTAGCATTGAAAATCTGGTTTTGTTCCCAGTATGCCTGCCACTTTTTTTCTATTTCCTGAAAATTATACTCAGACATTTTTGGTAAATGGTTTAGTTTTTTAACGATTGTTTGCAAAAATAGAAAAAAAGATGGGAAATGGTTGAGGATTTGAGAGAATAGAGGGAAATGAAATATCATTCTGGCGCATATAATAAACCTAATACCAGCAATATTCCTTTCCTAAAAACACTCCGATTTTACCACCACCTGAAGCGTTTTTCATAGATTCGATCCCTGAAGATCCAGTTGTCCCAAATGTCAGGAGAAAGGTAGATTTCTAGGCCGATATTGAATCCCAGATAGCCATCAAACTTTTCAGTCAAACCGGAACCTCGTCTCACACGGCCGTTGTTCCGAAGAATTTTATCAATATCAGGTTCCCCGTTTTCTTTGACAAAATCGGGGTTTCTAATGGCCAAACGGAGTCTGTCCGGGTTAGTTCCATTTCCATTTACCCCATAATCATTGACCAGGTCCAAATAGAATTCCTTGACATTATACGCGCTGATATCATCCATGTAATCCGTCAATGTCCATCGATAATTCATTTCGACAATCATATCCATATACACGTTGATTTTGTATTTCATTCCCAAGCCTGTAGGAAAAACCATGATGAATTTTTCATATGGATTGTTCTCTAACTGATAGGGCCTGAGTGATACCCACTCCCCACGGAGCTGTGTTTTAGGGTCATTCGAAGAAACGCCTATACCGGCAAATGCATAAAGATTGAAAAGGTGTCGGGTGATGTTGTAAAGTTTTACTGGTTTGAGATGGTATTCGCCGATTAAGGAAGCTTCCCAATTTTGGGCCCTGAAATGGAGATTTCTGGGTGGGCGGTTACTCCTTGGATCAGCAGGGGGATCTTGTCCCGAAATCTTATAGTAAGAAAATTCTGCCCTTGCCTTGATTCTCGTTCCCATTGTATACCTGGCGGCAATGTTTGCGTTGAAATCCGGTTGTATACCTTCGTTGTATTTCCAGAGAGAATACAATTCACCAAAATACTGCGTAGGACCCAAAGAAGCTGAAACAGACCATGGCGCTTCAAATTTATACCGGTTGAAACTTTGAGAGAAAGCCACATGAGTAAATGCCCACAGAAAAGTAAGTAGAATTATTTTTCTCATTTATTCATGGTTGGAAATCCACAGTCCTGAGACTTTGTTTGGAAATAATTAAGCTTCACGAAAATAATATTAATTTTTTAATTTATCCATGCCTGAAACAATATGAATGTCTCTTTGTGGAAATGGAATCTCTACGCCTTCCTCACTGAAACGCCTGAAAATCTCATAATACAATTGGCTTTTCAGGACTTTTGGTTTGCTGGTGAACTCGGATGTCCAGACCCTTAGGAAAAAATTGAGGCTGTTGTCACCAAATTCATCAAAGAGAACATCGGGTTTCGGGGATTTCAAAATACCATCATGTCTATTCGCAACCTCAATGAGGATTTCCTTGATCTTGGCTGGGTTTTCCTTATAAGAAACGCCCACTGGAAAATTAAATCGGATCTTGGAGTCATTGTGGGACCAGTTGATGACCTGACTGTCGATAAACTGGCTGTTTGGGATGATGACACTGATGTTGTCATTGGTGACAATGGTAGTGGACCTGGCCGAAATGAGAATTACATCACCCGAAATATCTCCCACTTCGATTCTGTCGCCAACCTTAATGGGCTGTTCAAAGAGAATGATCAGACCGCTAATGAAATTATTGGTGATATTCTGAAGTCCAAAGCCGATACCAACACCTACGGCACCCGCAAGAATCCCAAAGGCACTCAGGTCAATACCGTTGGTCTGAAGGATTGAAAAAAGCCCTGCTATAATAAGGATGTACTTCACAATGGTGGCTACGGACTGCCTTGTTCCTGGCCCAATATTGTATTTGACCAATATTTTGGTGACCAATATTTTTTTCACCCATTCAGAGACTACGAAAAGAAAAACGATTGAAAAGACAAGGGTGAGCAGCAAACCAAGCGTCAGATTGGATTCTCCCATCGAGAAAAGCCTAAGATTCATAAAATCATTAAAAAATTCCAAAATATTGGAAAACCCCTCTTTTTTCACTTCGCTTGACTTTTCTTCCATGATATATTGATTTTCAACAGTTAAATTTCCTCTGAAATATAACTTGAATATGATATAAATAAAATTGGGATGAATATTGTTTACAATCGAAAGATAGTATGGCTTGGGATTAGAGAAACTGAATTTTTAAAATAAATGATTGAATTTTAATTAATTTTGCGGCATGAGTAAACATAAGGAAGAATTAGAACATCGATTAAAGTTAAGGAATATAAAACTATCTGATTACGATGATATTAGGGAAATCATGGTTTCCATTTATAAGAACGAAGGTGGGGCATGGACGAGGGAAGAACTTAAAAATCAATTGAAGGCCTTTCCTGAAGGTCAGATTTGTATAGAGGACAATGGGAAAGTAGTCGCGGCAGCTCTCAGTCTGGTTGTGGATTATGCCAAATTTGGAGACAATCACACTTATGATCAAATCACTGGTTTCGGAAAATTTGACACCCATGACAATGATGGAGACACACTATATGGTACTGATGTTTTTGTAAGCGGGGAATACCGCGGAATGAGATTGGGCCGAAGATTATATGATGCGAGAAAAGAGCTTTGCGAAAATCTGAACTTAAGGTCGATCATTGCAGGTGGCAGGATCCCCGGGTATTCCAAATATGCGGATCAAATGTCTCCAAGAAAATACATAGACATGATCAAAAGCAAAGAGATTTTTGATCCCGTTCTTTCCTTTCAGTTGGCCAACGAATTTCACGTCCGAAAGGTCATTACCAAATATCTGCCCGAAGACAAGGATTCCAGAGCTTTTGCCACACTTCTGGAATGGATCAATATTTATTACGAAAAAGAGGAAAAGCTGATCGGAAATAAAAAGTCCATCGTTCGCTTGGGTTTGGTGCAATGGAAAATGCGTAGATTCAACAATGTGGATGACCTGATGCAGCAGGTTGAATTTTTTGTGGACACCATTTCTGGATACAAATCAGATTTTTGCCTTTTGCCGGAATTCTTCAATGCACCGCTATTGGCAGAATTCAATGACATGGACGCCTCAGAATCCATCCGCCACGTGGCGGAATATACAGATGAGATCGTCACCAGAATGAGGGATCTGGCTCTTTCTTACAATGTGAACATCATCGCCGGAAGTATGCCGGAATATGATGGCAAGAAACTCCGGAACGTAAGTTACCTCTGCCGAAGGGATGGGACAACTGACAAGCAATACAAGCTGCATATCACTCCCGACGAACAGTCCTATTGGGGACTTCAGGGTGGAAACGGCATTAAGGTTTTTGATACGGATGCCGGAAGGATCGGTATTTTGATCTGTTACGATGTGGAATTCCCTGAATTGGGTAGGATACTTGCCGAGCAGGAAATGGATATACTGTTTGTTCCTTTTTGGACAGATACCAAGAATGCATTCCTTCGGGTCAGCACATGTGCCAAGGCAAGAGCAGTAGAAAATGAGTGTTATGTGGCCATTACCGGTTCTGTAGGGAATCTCCCAAGGGTGGAAAACATGGATATTCAATATTCTCAGGCAGCTATTTATTCGCCTTCTGACTTTTCCTTCCCTCATGATGCCGTCGTTGCTCAAGCCTCAGTCAATGCGGAGACTACGATTGTTGCCGATGTTGATTTGGATTTGTTGACCAAGCAACGAAAAGCGGGGAGTGTTAGGAATTTGGACCAGCGAAGGTTGGATCTTTATTCCATCCAATGGAAGAAAAAGAAATAAGATGCAGAATTATTTATCGGGTCTTACCGAAAGTATTAAGAAAAAAGCCTGCAAAATCAAGCTGATCATCACCGACGTGGATGGCGTTTTGACAGATGGTGGAATCATCTACGATGACAATGGGCTGGAATACAAGCGGTTCAATGTCAAAGATGGGCTGATCGTTCATCACCTCAGGAAAAACGGGATCAAAATCGGGGCAATCACCGGAAGGAATTCCAAAGTAGTCGCAGATCGCTGTGACGAATTGAATTTTGATTTCCACTACCATGGAGTCAAAGACAAGGGTCAAAAACTGGAAGAGGTTTTGAAAGATCTTGGCTTTTCCCATGATGAAGTGGCTTATTTGGGTGATGATTTGATTGACCTTCCAATTTTGACTTTGGTTGGACTGGCCGTTTGTCCGGCCGATGCCCTTCCCTATATTCAGGAAAGAGTGCATTTTGTGTCTTCCCGGAATGGTGGGGAGGGAGTCTTCCGGGAGCTTGGAGATCTTATCCTAGAATCCAAAGGTTTATTGTCTGGAATTATTGAAAATTTAGTAGCTAAAAAACATGAATAGATTTACCCAGCCCATGAAAATCACGGAAAATGTGATTTTGGGGAAAGAAAAACCAGTTTTGTTTGCGGGACCTTGTGCCGTGGAAAGTTTTGACATCTGCATAGAAATAGGAAGTACGGTAAAAGCATTGGCCGAAAAATTCGGGTTTTCCTATGTGTTCAAGGCATCCTTTGATAAGGCAAACAGAACCTCTTCTGGATCATTTCGGAGCATTGGTATGGACAAGTCTTTGGAGGTGCTTCAAAGAGTCGGAAGGCAATTGAACGTTCCATTGGTTACCGATATCCACGAAAGCTACCAAGCCGCGGAAGTGGCTGAAGTGGTGGACGTTCTGCAGATACCTGCATTTTTATGTCGCCAAACAGACCTTCTTTTGGCCGCGGGAAATACAGGTAAGGCAGTAAAGATCAAAAGGGGGCAATTTATGGCTCCTGAAGATATGGAGTATGCCGTGTCAAAAGTCAGGTCCACCGGAAATGAAAATGTTTGTTTGACGGAAAGAGGATTTTCTTTGGGATACCATAATCTTGTCGTGGACATGAGAGCCTTGCCGATCATGAGACAGTTTGCTCCAGTTGTTTTTGATATTACCCATAGCGTCCAACAGCCGGGCGGACAAGGCGGGACAAGTGGAGGCCAGCGGGAATTTGCGCCGTTTTTGGCAAGGGCTGCTGCGGCTACCGGAATCGATGGGTTTTTTATCGAGACCCATCCGGAACCTGCCAAAGCCTTGAGTGATGGACCAAATCTCATTCCTCTGCACAGAATGGAAGCTTTTCTGGAAATGCTGAAAGAATCTTGGGAAATGGGAAGAAAATACCAAGACTTCAACGTCGAATAAAGGCCTTCTGAATAGGATATTCCAACTACTTTCATTTTTTAATATCTGAGAAACTTATTCTTTCAAAAATTTGCGGTGCAGAGTAGAATTGTTGCCCAGACAACATTTCTATTCTGCACCCATAAAGTTTCCTGAGGGATTAATTGTCAAGCTTAATCATGTACAGTGCCGAAGCAAATTGACCATTTGCTTCTTTCCATTAAATCCTTTTTGAATTGAAAGCGGAATACACTTTATTTACTTCCAAAAGACACCCAATATGAATATTTACCCATTTCTGAAGACCGGTTTGTTGGCCACCGGTTTTACAATTTTAACATCACTTTCTTTCGCGCAATCTTGGGAGGTCTACGATCAAAATTTCCAATTGACTTCAAGGATAGAGTTTGATCACATCAGCATATTGGGGGAATCCGTGAGGATAAGTTCCATGGGAAATGAACTCAACCTATTGGGAAAGGATTACCGCTCTTTTTTAAACCTCAAGGGTGAATCGGTTTACCAATACCTAGAACCTTGGATCATTGTCAAGGGACCAAAAGGTTTGGGGGCATTTCATGAGTATGGTGAAGAGGTTTTTCCTTTGGAATATGATGACATTCAGATTTTTTACACCAAGCTTTTGGCCCAAAAAGGAAATGCATTTTGGGTATATGATCGCGTCAAAAAGAGCACAGTTTCCATAGGGACATTTGATCAAGCTCTTTTGGCCAAAAATGGCCAAGTGATCGCTCAAAATGAAAAAGGTTTTTTTCTCCCTTTGTCAAAAAATCCGGGCAAGGTTTTCAAAAAGCTTCTTGAGGTCAATGAAAACTTTCTGATTTCTGATGAGGATACAGGTTTTGGTTTGATCAATCGGGAAGGGGAGTATATTCTTGAACCGATCATTGATGAATTGACACATCTGGAGGAGAATTACTTCTACGCATTTGATGGCAAACAATATATGTTGATCAAAGCAAGGGAAGAGAGGGCTGATATTAAATATACCTCCTTTCATAAAATCACCTTGGGGCAAAACAACATGATGCTGGAATATATCCATGGCAAACTGCGCAGGGTCATGGACAATGAAGGCATACTTTTGGATCAAACCGGAATGGAAAAAGTGACTCAGGTGGGATATAAAAAATACAATGTTTACCTGAGGGACAAAAGTGTAGGTCTATTGGGAGAAGGCGGTTGGCTTGTGAATCCTGTTTTGAACTTAGAAACTATTTTACCGGGAAAGGAAAACCTTTATGGTGCAAAAAAAGAAGGGAAATACGGATTTATCAATAAATCCGGACAAATACTGATCGAAAACAGGTTCGATGAGATATCAGTTTTTTCGGAGGGATTGGCCGCAGTGAAGCGCAATGGATTGTGGGGTTTTGTGAATAAAGCAGATCAAATAATCGTTACTCCGCAATTTGAGGAAGTACTTGACTTTCACAATGGGCTATCTGTTGTCAAGCAAAACGGGAAATCAAATTTGATCGATAAAAATGGGGGTGTGCTTTTGGGAAACTGGTATTCTCGCATTTCAATTGCTCCTGATAATTATTTCATAACGGAGGAAAACGGTCTTTTTGGATTGATAGACGCCTCCGGCTTGGAGATAGTGGGGCCCAAATTTAACGAACTGAGAAGGGAGACCCAAGATAAAATAGTGGTGAAGATGGGAGATAAATTTGGTGTGATGGACGAATCCGGAAATTATTCCTTACCGATTTATTACAAAAACATAATATTTGATCAAGGCACCAATAAAATTCTGGTGGAAGATCAATATCAATTTATGCCTGCAGCGGCAGTCGAAAAAGAGATTAAAAAGAAAAGAGGGGTTTGAAACCCCTCTTTTTTTGTTTATTTTTTGTCACCGGATTTGTTTTTGGTGCTGTCTCCCGCACTTCCGGAATCCGTTCCGGCGATAGAGGATCGCATATCCGTGTCGGATTTAATGTTTTCCATCCTGTAGTAATCCATAATGCCCAGTTTTCCTGATCTGAATGCCTCAGCAATGGCTTTTGGAACCTCAGCTTCAGCCTCGATTACCTTTGCACGCATTTCTACAGCTTTCGCTTTCATTTCTTGTTCCAAGGCAACGGCCATTGCCCTTCTTTCTTCCGCTCTAGCTTCTGCCACTTTCAAGTCGGCAGACGCTTGGTCGATTTGAAGCTTGGCGCCAATATTTGTTCCCACATCGATGTCAGCGATATCGATCGAGAGGATTTCAAATGCAGTTCCTGCATCCAAGCCCCTTTCTAACACCAATTTCGAAATCCTGTCAGGATTTTCCAATACACTTTTGTGGTTTTGTGAAGAACCTATTGAAGTCACGATTCCTTCGCCAACACGCGCCAAAATCGTTTCTTCTCCCGCTCCACCGACCAACTGTGCGATGTTTGCTCTTACGGTTACCCTCGCTTTTGCAATCAGCTGAATCCCATCCGCAGCCACAGCAGCCACATTTGGGGTGTTGATCACCTTTGGGTTTACGGAAATCTGAACTGCCTCGAAGACATCTCGACCCGCTAGGTCTATTGCTGTGGCTTGTTTAAAGCTCAGTGCAATATTTGCCTTATCAGCGGATATTAGGGCCCTAATTACATTTGGGACGTTTCCGCCTGCCAAGAAATGGGTTTCCAAATCATTCGTAGTCAGGTCTAATCCCGCTTTGGTTGCGGTGATCATGGCGTTGACAATGATTCCCGGGGGAACCTTCCTGATTCTCATTCCGATCAATTCTCCGATTCCTACTTTCACGTTGGAGAAGACTGCCGTGATCCAAAGATTTACGGGAATAAAATAAAGGAAGACAAATAACAAAATCAGCCCGGCAAAAGCTGCAAATAAAATAAAAGCCGAATTGGTCATTTCCATAGTTTATGATTTTACGATGATTTTATTGTTTTCCAATTTGTGTATGATGACTGTTTTTCCGACGGGGATCAAGCCTGCTTCTGATTTAACTTCATAGATTTTATCCAAAAACTCAGCTTTCCCAATAGGTTTGATGTCAGAAACCGCCTTGCCTTCAAGTCCAAGGGTCAATCCCAATAGGCGATCATCAAATGTTCTATTGGAGATGGTCTCTTTCAAGGCAAATTTCTTCCAAACCCCTGATTTGAACCCATAAAAAAGGGCTGTAAAATTCACCAGTATAGTGATTCCTAAAATCATCCACGCAAGTTGACTGTCAAGCTTTATGAATGCGTAATAAATGCCTGCTGCGGTCACCAGAACTCCCAAAAGCCCAACCAAAGTTGTCCCTGGGACAAACAAAATCTCCAATAATACAAGGATCAATCCGATTGTCAAAAGGCTCCCTAAAATCAACAAAGTCATAATTGTCTATTTTTGTTCAAATTAGGTAGATTAATTGGTTTCAAAAAACCATAATCCCAATCTTCGTAGGAATAACTGTTTAAAACTAAAAAAATCTGAAATCATCAAAAAATAAATCGATGGATTCCAAAACCATAAAACCTGAATTTAGGATTTGGGGTTCTGAAATCCATCGATTATATACATATATTATCAATACGCTCTTGCGAAAAGTACCCGACCACTTGATGGTTGGCCAGTAAGGATACACTTTCCTTCCTCTTCTTTCCTGTCCAAGGGAATGCATCTGATCGTGGCCTTGGAAAGTTCCTTGATTTTTTCCTCGGTTGCAGTAGTACCATCCCAATGCGCGGAAACAAAGCCTCCCTTGTTATCCAAGATAGATTGGAATTCTTCCCAAGTATCTGCTTCGGTGGTCATTTCATTTTTGAATGAAAATGCTTTTTGATAAATATTTTCCTGGATTTCATCCAATAAGCCAATGATGTAATCTTCAAGAATGACCCCGTCCAAATGGATTGTCTCTTTGGTCAAGGTGTCTCTTCTTGCGATTTCAAGGGAATTGTTTTCAAGATCTCTTGGACCCAAAGCGATTCGAATGGGCACTCCCTTCAGTTCATATTCAGCAAATTTCCATCCCGGTTTGAAAGTGTCGCGGTTGTCGAATTTTACCGAAATCCCTTTGGCTTTTAATTTGGCCATGATTTCTTTTGCCTTTATGGAAAGGGTTTCCAGTTCTTCATCCCCTCTGTATATGGGGATAATCACCACTTGAATAGGCGCCAGTTTGGGAGGAAGCACCAGTCCATTGTCATCAGAGTGTGCCATAATCAAGGCACCCATCAAGCGTGTGCTTACACCCCAAGAAGTTCCCCAAACATACTCAAGTCCACCTTCCTTCGTTGCGAATTTCACATCAAAAGCCTTGGCAAAATTCTGCCCCAAGAAGTGGGAGGTACCTGCTTGAAGTGCTTTTCCATCCTGCATCATGGCTTCGATGCAGTAGGTGTCCACCGCTCCTGCAAAACGTTCGTTTTCAGTTTTGACTCCTTTGACCACAGGCAATGCCATAAATTCTTGTGCAAACTGGGCATAGACGTTCATCATTTGAACGGTTTCATCAATGGCTTCCTGTTTTGTGGCGTGGGCGGTGTGGCCTTCCTGCCATAAAAACTCCGAGGTTCTTAAAAACAAGCGTGTCCTCATTTCCCATCGGACCACATTGGCCCATTGATTTACCAATAGGGGCAAGTCACGATAGGATTGGATCCAGTTTTTATAAGTACTCCATATCACTGTTTCCGAAGTGGGCCTGACGATCAATTCTTCCTCCAATTTTGCGTCTGGATCCACGATCACAGACTTTCCGTCTTCAGAATTTTTCAACCTGTAGTGGGTCACCACGGCGCATTCCTTTGCAAAACCTTCTATGTGGCTGGCTTCTTTGGAAAGATAAGATTTTGGAATAAACAAGGGGAAATAGGCATTTGAATGTCCGGTTTCCTTGAACATGATATCCAGCTGGGCTTGGATTTTTTCCCAAATGGAGTAACCATAGGGCTTGATCACCATACAACCTCTAACCGCCGAGTTTTCAGCGAGGTCGGCCCTTTTTACCAATTCATTATACCACAATGAATAATCTTCGCTTCTTTTGGGCAATCCTTTACTCATCTCTTATTTGTTGGTTTCAAAAATCTCTTTATCTTCGCTTGGAAGAATAGTGGGCAAATATAAATTAAAAAATTATAACCCTCTCCTATAACGAACGTATATAGTTATAGTGTTAAATAAAATACCAAGCAAATGAAAAAATTAAACACATTCGCAGTCTTAGGAGCAGGGTTAATCGTGATGTTAAGCTCATGTTCTACCAGTTACAATGCCATGAAAGGTGAGACTGACGATTTATATTTTATGGCATCGGATGCAAATCTTGCCACTGAGTTTGCGGTTAATAACAACAATCCCCAAAATTTTCAATCCCTTAAGAATGTCAATGCGGCAGAATTTGAGAAAGAGAATTTTTCTGCGAGAAATGTGAATCCAGAATATATCGCCAAATATCAAGCGGAACAAAACGCAGGATCGGAAAATGAGACGGTTTATTTTGATGAATCTGACGTACAGGCAAATCAAGGCAATATCAATGTATACAACAATTACAGCAGCAATGCTGGGAATTTCAACTCAGGTTTCGGTAACCCGTGGATGATGAATTCCATGTTTATGGGAGGTTTTTCGCCTTTTGGAATGGGCATGGGAATGGGCATGATGTCACCTTTCGGAATGGGATTCTACGATCCTTTTTGGGGTCCTTCCATGGGTATGGGCATGATGTCTCCCTTTGGCTTTAGGCCAGGTTTCAATCTTTCCATCGGGATGGGATTCGGTTTTGGAAATCCTTGGATGAGGAGGGGATTTGGAATGGGATTTTATGATCCTTTCTTCGGAGGTTTTGGCCACGGAATGGCATTTGGAGGCATGTATCCAGGCTATGGTTTTGGAGGCTTCGGTAGACCAATTTATGTCCTGCCTGGGTCTGAATTCAACAACCGTCAGATTGTAAGAGGGGCCAGACCTACACGTGGTGCAGGATTGGCGACTACTACCAGCAGAGCGAATGCTGCTGCAGTACCAAGTACCTCAAGAGCAGCCGCGAGAAGGGATGCTACATCCAGTCGGTCTTTGACCTCTACCCCTAACGCAAGGCAGTCAAGCCGTGATTTCGGGAATAGTCAAAACGATTATTATGGAAATTCCAGAAGTAGAGTTGCTGGAACAACTTCAGCAGCACCTTCCACAAGAAACGTTGGATCTGCGGCAATGAGCCGTACAGGAAGCAGAGTTGGAACTACCAATACTGCCCCAAATACCAGAAACATGGCTCCGAATACCAGAAACACAAGGTCAACTTATGGAACTACACCATCCAGAGGTTCATCTCCAAGTTATAACAGGAATGCTAATCCTTCTTATAATAGAAGTACCAGCCCAACAAACAGAACGGTTGCACCTTCAAGGAGCGGAAATTCAACCCCAACTAGAAATTCTTCTCCATCTTATAGCGCACCAAGCAGAAGCACTGGTGGTAGTGTAGGAGGAGGAAGCGTTGGAGGAGGAAGAAGTAGCAGCGGTGGTGGTGGCGCCAGTTCTGGAGGATCAAGAGGAGGAAGGGGGAATTAATTCCCCTTTTTTTTTATCTTTTTTTTAACTTTCTCGTTAAATCAAATCTATACTTTATTCAAATGATTTGTTTAAAGTTGGTTTAACACCTTATCTTAAAATATCCAAAAATCAGTTTTATGATTTCAGTCAAAAAGATATTCATCACGCTTGTTGTGGGAGGATTGGCAATGTCAGATGCATTTTCCCAGAGTGGATACTTTGAAGATGCATTGCGGTTCAGTCAATTTAGATCGACTGGTTCTGCCCGTATTACAGGGATCGGAGGAGCCCAAATGTCACTGGGTGGAGACATCTCCAACGTCCATGGTAACCCTGCCGGTTTGGGCTTTTTCAGGCAGTCAGAATTCAGTATTTCTCCCTCCTTTACCAATTGGCTTTCCGAATCCAATTATCTTGGCCAAATCCAAGAAGATCGAACCGGCAATTTTTCCGTTCCAAACCTAGGATTGGTTATAAGCAAACCAAAAGGACCGCTTCAACCAGGGAAATTCAGGGGTGGGTCTTTTGGGATCAGTTTCAATAGGGTAGCCAACTTCAACAATCAGTTTGGTTTCTTTTCAGACATTGAAGGAAATTCCTCGATCATTGATTTTTTCTTGCAGGACGCTTCGGGTATTCCAGAAAATCAAATTGAAAGTTTTGGGTTGACGGGCTTGGCATACCAATCTTACCTGATCAATCCCATTGCTTTTGATGAAGCTGGCAATCCGATCAATAATCCATCCCAGTACGATTCCTTTGTATTGGGGCAGCCTTTTCAGGATGAAATCGTCACAACAGAAGGGAGTGCCAACCAAACCAGTTTTTCTTATGGAGCAAATTTTGACAACAAACTCTTTGTCGGCGGTGGCATAGGTCTCACCTCCATTAATTATACATCGACCAAAACTTACAATGAAGAATTCTTCGAACAACCCTTGATTAATTCTTCCCTACAAGAGAATTTGAGGATCAATGGTTTTGGTGCCAATGTGAATTTGGGAGTAATTTATAAGCCGGTGGATCAATTAAATCTTGGGCTGAATTTCCAATCCCCCACCTGGTACAGGTTGAATGAGGAATATGATGCAAGGATTGTTAATTTCTTTGACAATTTCTTTTACGAGGATGAGGGAGAAACATTGGGTCGTGAAGAGGCCTCTACCCAAATTATTTTGGGTACATATAATCTAAATACACCATTGAGACTTAGCGGAGGAGCTACCTACTTCATTGGTAAAAATGGATTTATCTCAGCCGATGTGGATTTTCTGGATTACAGTAGCAGCCGGATCAATTCCAAGGATTTCAATCCCAACGCAGACAATGCTGAAATAAGAGCTATTTATGGAACAGCCATCAACTACCGAATAGGTGGGGAATACAGGTTTGACATCTGGAGAGTAAGGGCTGGATATGCCTTCTACGGAGATCCTTTCGTAAACAGCAATGTAGACAGGAGCACCCAGCAATTCAATGGAGGACTAGGCGTGCGACTAAAGAAAGTGTATGTCGATTTCGCCTTATCAGGAACTTACTTTGATCAAGTTTACAATTCCTATCCGGTTATTGAATCCAATGGAATAAACTCCGGGCCAATTACGCAGGTGAAAAACAAGATGACATCCGGGATGGTGACCGTGGGTTTTAACTTCTAAAAAACACCATTAATTCTGATATCAAAAGCTCAGTGGAGATGTCCTCTCCACTGAGCTTTATTTTTGCCTGATCATAAAACAAAACCCGCTGGGCATAAAGATTTTTAAGCTTGAGTATCATTTCTGCTTCGTCAAGTCCAGCAAACATTGGCCTTTTTCCTGTAACATCGGTCTTGAGTCGTGAATGGAGTTCACTCAATGCCACGTCAAGGTAAACCGAAATTGCGTGTTTGTTGATCAAGTCCATGTTGTCGTTGAAGCAAGGTGTGCCCCCGCCCGTTGACAGTACAAACCCAGCTTCCCTGCTCAAAACCTGTTTCAGATAGATGGTCTCGAGTTCCCTGAAACCACCTTCTCCTACGGATTGAAAGATGTGAGGGATTTTTTGGTGGGTTTCTTTTTCGATCAAATGGTCGAGATCGATGAATTCGAAATGGAGTTGAAGGGCCAATTTCTTTCCAAAAGTCGATTTTCCCGAGCCCGGCAATCCAACCAAAACTATTTTAACTGGATCTTTCATCGTCCATAAAGCAATTTAACCACCTCAGGGTCAGGGGTATTTCTGTAATGGTACTTTTTCAGAACCACTCCGTTTTGAAGCAGCATCACTCCAGGATTTGACCGCATGATCGTTTTGATAACGGTGGCATCCCCCTGATACCCCTTTACGTCCCAATTTCTCGAATCAATCAAGGTGTGGATTTCTGTTTCGGAAGATGCCGCAACCAAAACAGCTTCGATGCCACTTCCCTTCAGACCTTTTATCATTTCGTCGATTTCGGTCAAATTGGAGGTTTCAAGCTTTGAAATATTGGTGACCATAATCAAGGCTTTGTCTCCAGTTAAAATGCCTTCCGTAAAATCGCCCTCTGTATTCCATATGGCAAAATCCGATATTTTGGGAAGGGCTTCTTCATTATTGAGATTCATTTCCAAAAATTCGTAGGATTCATCCGTTGGATATTGGTCAAATACAAATTCTTTGCCCTCCTTTTTCATCACATAACTATATTCCAAAGGCGCAGAGGGTTGCATGGCCAGCGGGATATTCACGCCCTCCTTGTATGCCCGAAAGTCGATAAATGGAAGGTTTCGGATGGCCGTGATCGCCAAAATAACAGATACTATCACACTTATCCTGACTGTCCAGGTTGCCCAAGGTTGATAATTATTAACCAAATCTTTTCTGAAAAAGAACAAGATTCCAATCAAAATCAACAAAAAGATGTCCTTGAAGAAAGATTCCCATGGAGTGAGTTTGATGGCGTCCCCAAAACATCCGCAGTCTGTAACCTTATTAAAATAAGCAGAATAGAATGTCAGGAAAGTGAAAAACAAAATCATCAAGCCAAGGGCCCAAACCGTTACTTTTAAACGGACGCCCAAAATCAGCATAATCCCCAAGACAACTTCCAAAACCACCAAAACTACGGCAATGGATAATGAAAATTCTTTGAACAGATAAAAAAAGGAGGCAATGTCATTGGAAAAAACATCAAAATATTCTTCCAACTTAATGGCGGTGCCCACTGGGTCATTGATTTTGATCAGTCCTGAGAAAATAAACAATCCACCGACGATCATCCTAATAATGAGCAACATTCCTTGTTTAAACATGGTTTTCTAATTTTATTAAGCAGAAAACGGCATAATTGATCATGTCTTGATAATTCGCCTCAATTCCTTCTGAAACGATTGTCTTTCCCTGGTTGTCTTCAATTTGTTTGACGCGAAAGAGCTTCATAAGGATTATGTCCGTCATCGATGCAACACGCATGTCCCTCCAGGCCTCTCCATAATCATGGTTTTTGTTTTCCAACAAGCCACGAGTTGCATCGACCCAATGATCGTAAATGGATTCAATTTCCTCATAAGAAAGTTCTAGGCGGGGATCATCTTTCAGGCTAATCTGCATCAAGGCAATTAGGCTATAATTGATGATGCCCACGAATTCATCTGCAATTGGGTCACTTATTTTTTGTGTATCCTTTTCCTGAATGGAGCGGATGCGCTGGGCTTTTATAAATATTTGATCGGTAATGGAAGGAAGTCTTAAAATTCTCCAAGAAGTACCATAATCTATTGTTTTCTTCTTAAAAAGTTCTTTACAAAGGTGGATAACTTGGTTATATTCGCTGATGGTTTGCGTTTTCAAAGCAATGATGTTTAATGAACAATATTTTGAATTCTTCTTCTGAAATCGAAGATAAATTATTTACCCCAAAAATAACACTTAGAAGTAAAGGAAAGCTATTATTATTGGAGGAACCCTGGGTCATGGGTATTTTAAATGTAACTCCCGATTCCTTTTTTGTTGGTAGTAGGGTGCAAAAGACGCTTGATGAAGTTGTTTTTCGCGTAGAAAAAATGCTTTTAGAGGGAGCCAAAATCATTGATGTCGGAGGTTACAGCAGCCGACCCGGTGCAGCCATGGTTTCTGTGGAAGAGGAAATGGACCGTATTCTTCCTGTTATTGAAAAAATCAAGATTCATTTCCCTGATTGTTTGGTTTCCATTGACACATTTAGGGCAAATGTTGCCAAGGAAGCGGTACATATAGGTGCGGATATTGTCAACGATATTTCTTCAGGGGACCTTGATACGGAAATGTTAGAAGCCGTGGGTAAGCTTTCGGTTCCTTATATTGCCATGCATATGAGAGGCAATCCCCAAAATATGCAGGAGAAAACGGGCTATGAAAATATTATTTTGGAGATTGCACAAAATTTCTCCAGAAAATTGAACCAATGCAAAAAAGCTGGCATTAATGATGTTATACTTGACCCAGGATTCGGTTTTTCCAAAACATTGGAGCAAAATTACTATATTCTAAAAAAATTGTCTTATTTTAAGATAAATCAGGTACCCATCTTGGTTGGATTGTCAAGGAAGTCGATGATCTATAAACCGTTGGATTGCACACCGGAAGAAGCCTTAAATGGAACGACAGCTCTCAACATGGTTGCCTTAATACAAGGCGCGAATATTCTAAGGGTACACGACGTGAAAGAAGCAGTAGAAACAGTCAAATTATATAAACAACTTAACCCTTGATTTTACTTTTCAAAATTGGTTTTTTAGAAATATCCATTGTCAATATCATTGATATTACATTGGTGAGCATGCTATTGTACCAAATTTACAAGCTTCTAAGGGGTAGTGTTGCCATTAAGATTTTTTTGGGATTTCTTTCCATATATCTCGTTTACCTTTTGGTGAGTGCCTTGAGGATGGAGTTGCTTTCCATTATTTTGGGCCAATTTATGGGAGTCGGTGTCATTGCTGCTATCATTATTTTTGCTCCAGAAATCAGAAAATTCTTGATGATCATTGGTAAATCTTCCATTCTCTCAAATGAAAATATTCTTCAAGAATTGTTGTTTTGGAGAAAAAGGGAGACAGAAGCATTTAATATCAATCCAATCATTGAAGCATCCAAAGCCCTTGCGGGAACCAACATGGGTGCCTTGATGGTGATTTCCAATAATTCTGAGCTGAAATTCTATGCGGAAAGCGGAGATCTTTTGGATGCATTGGTTTCCAAACGGCTATTGATTTCAATATTCAACAAGTACAGCCCATTGCATGATGGAGCAGTGATCATTTACAATGGAAAAGTGAAAGCGGCGAGGTGTATTCTACCTGTAACGGAAAGGGATGTGCCGGCACAATTTGGATTGAGGCATCGTGCTGCTATCGGCATGTCAGAGGCCACTGATACGCTGGTGCTGATTGTTTCAGAGGAGACGGGACAGACTTCTTTGGCCAAAAACGGAAAAATTCTTCACAATCTTTCTTTTCAAGAAGTGAGGGAGTTGATCAATGGATACTTGAGTGGCAATGATATCGATGATAAATTTGAATCGATTTCTGTATATGAAAGGGGAAAGTTCTCACCTTCCCCTTCAAAGGCATAAAATTTTTATTTCAATACACCAAGTTCTTTTCCAACTTCAATGAAGGATTGGATGGCGGTATCCAAATGCGCTCTTTCGTGCCCGGCAGAAATTTGGACTCTTATTCGGGCTTGTCCCTTGGGTACGACTGGGAAATAAAAGCCGATCACATAGACTCCTTTTTCCAATAGTTTCTCAGCCATTTTTTGTGACAAAACAGCATCATAAAGCATAATCGGTACGATTGGATGTTCACCTGGTTTGACATCAAAACCAGCCTCAGTGATTTTAGACCTGAAGTACTTTGTGTTTTCTTCCAACTTATCCCTTAATTGGGTAGTCTCCGATAACAGATCTAGGACGGCAATGGATGCTCCGGTAATCGAAGGTGCAAGTGTATTGGAAAATAAATAGGGTCTGGATCTTTGTCTAAGCAATTCCACGATTTCTTTTCTTCCGGAAGTAAATCCTCCGGAAGCGCCACCCAAGGCTTTCCCCAAAGTACCAGTGATGATATCGATCTTTCCTACTACCCCCTTCAATTCATGGACGCCCCTTCCTGTTTTGCCCATAAATCCAGTGGAATGGCATTCATCAGACATGACCAAGGCCCCATATTTTTCTGCCAAAGCGACAATTTTATCCAGTTGGGCAATGGTGCCATCCATGGAAAAGACACCATCTGTGACGATGATCTTCTGTTGGGCGCCTTTGGCTTCGGCATCCTGAAGTTGGGCTTCCAGGTCTGTCATGTCATTGTGCAGGTATCTAAACCGCATGGCCTTGCATAGTCGAACGCCATCGATGATGGAGGCATGATTGAGTGCATCAGAAATAATGGCGTCTTCTGGGCCAAAAATCGGCTCGAAAACCCCACCATTTGCATCAAATGCAGCAGCATACAAAATGGTGTCTTCGGTGCCCAAAAATTCCGATATTTTCCTTTCGAGTTCCTTATGGATGTCTTGGGTCCCACAAATAAATCTAACTGAGGACATTCCAAATCCATGCGTGTCGATCGCAGTTTTTGCGGCTTCGATTACCTTTGGGTGAGAAGATAAACCCAGGTAATTGTTTGCACAAAAGTTCAATACTTTTTGTCCCCCAGAGATGGTGATCTCTGCAGCTTGGGGAGAAGTGATGACTCTTTCCTTTTTAAAGAGGCCTGCAGATTCTATTTCTTTTAACTCTTTTTGTAATTTGGGCTTTAAGGTGTCGTACATATTAGTTTTTTTCGAATTTTAAAGAAAACACTTCTTTGAATTAAATGAAAATCATTCAATGAAATCATTATTTTTGTAACAATCAATTCCCAAATATAATCAAAAAACCTCAGCAGGTTTGAGGTAACTAAGAGGTCAAAAGTCAAACAATGGAAAGAATTCTTATAATCGGAGCAGCTGGACAACTTGGGTCAGAATTGTCACAGGCGCTTGCTTCACAATATGGTGGTGACAATGTCATTGCCGCCGACATTAATCCCTTGGCAATCGAAAAGTTGGATTTTTGTAGGACTGCCGTGCTGGATGTGATGGATAGAGATGCCTTGAGAAAATTGGTTAAAACCCAAAATGTCAAACAAATCTACCATCTGGCAGCGGTGTTGTCTGCCACCGGAGAGCAAAAGCCACTATTTGCTTGGCACCTTAATATGGAGAGCTTACTTTTTGTTTTGGAGTTGGCGAGGGAGGAAAAACTCGATAAGATTTATTGGCCTTCTTCTATTGCGGTTTTTGGGCCGAATACGCCCAAAATCAATACCCCTCAATATTGTGTGAAAGAACCCAATACCGTTTACGGGATATCGAAACAAGCGGGAGAAAGATGGTGTGAAT
The DNA here is from genome assembly GCF_030656585.1 of Rhodonellum sp. Taxonomy (NCBI): domain Bacteria; kingdom Pseudomonadati; phylum Bacteroidota; class Cytophagia; order Cytophagales; family Cytophagaceae; genus Rhodonellum; species Rhodonellum sp. The sequence continues at coordinate 25,506 of NZ_JAUSPP010000023.1, read as the reverse complement.
ACTATTTTCAAAAATACAATGTAGATGTAAGAAGTCTCAGGTACCCGGGATTGATTGGTTACAAATCACTACCAGGCGGAGGAACGACTGATTATGCAGTCGATATCTATCATAAAGCGATTGCCGGAGAGCCTTTTGTGTCTTTCTTGAGTGAGAACACCCTTTTGCCGATGATGTTCATGCCGGATGCCATTAAGGCAACACTCGATTTGATGAATGCTCCTTTAGAAAAAATAAAGGTAAGGTCTAGTTACAATTTGGCGGCCATGAGTTTTTCTCCTCAAGAAATCTTCCAAAGTATCAAAAAACACTTCCCCGATTTTTCGATCAGTTACGCACCTGATTTCAGACAGTCAATCGCAGACAGCTGGCCAGATAGTATTGATGATTCTGTTGCAAGGCAAGACTGGGGTTGGAAGCATGACTATGATCTGGACAAAATGACAAAAGTGATTCTGTCCAATTTACCCACTTACATGGAGTATTTGAAATAAAAAGCAAGTAGGTTTTAAATGTTTCAAAGGGCATGGATCGGTTTATGCAAAGCCGATCCATGCCCTTTTTTTATTTGTTTTTGAGTCTGATTTCCTCCGGATCAAATCCCAATACCAATTGTCCACTTGGAAATTCCACAATGGGTCTTTTGATCATACTGCTTTTTTCCATCAGGATTTTAATGGCAGATTCTCTGTTTTCCAAAAGGGATTTTTCCGAATCGGTTAATTTCCTGAAAGTTGTTCCTCTTTTGTTGATCAAAGATTCTATCCCGACTATTGATTCGAATTTCAACAATAAATCCTCAGATGGGGCTTTCTTTTTATAGTCTACGAAATCATATTCAATACCTTCTGCCTCCAGAAAGGAGAAGGTTTTTTTCATGGTATCGCAGTTTTTAATTCCGTAAACAATAAGGCTCATGTTTTTTTGTTTTAAACTTAAGTGCTGTCTTTATTGGTGGATTTCAATCAAGGATTCCTCGTTCGCTGAAATAATCTTGGCAATCAAATCATCGGATAGGGCTGTGGAAAGGAAGAGGCTTTCAAATTGAGAAGGAGCAAGATAGATTCCCCTTTTCAGCATGGCTTGAAAATATTTCCCAAACAGCACCGTATCGGACTTTTTTGCGGATTCAAAATCCGTAACCGCATGGTTGGAGAAAAATAGGCTATACATACTACCCACGTGATTGATGGTGTAATCCAATCCCAATTTATCCAATGTTGCTTGGAAACCGGTTGTGATCTTGCTTCCAATGGCATTCAGGCGGGTATAAACCTCTGGATTTTCATCCAAGTGATGAAGCATCACAAGGCCGGCAGTCATGGCGATCGGGTTGCCAGAAAGTGTGCCCGCTTGATAGACAGGTCCTGAAGGAGAGACAAAGTCCATGATTTCTTTCTTTCCCCCATATGCGCCTACGGGAAGTCCGCCTCCGATGATTTTTCCTAGTGTAGTCAAATCCGGGATCACGCCATACATTTCTTGGGCGCCACCTTTTGCCAAACGAAAACCTGTCATGACTTCATCAAAGATCAATAGGATTCCTTCTTTATCGCAGATTTTCCTTAGCCCTTCGAGGTAACCAGGGGCAGGTGTAACCAATCCCATATTGCCGGGAACAGGCTCTAATATCAAGGCAGCAATTTCTCCTTTGTGGATTGCAACCAAATTTTCGATGGCCTCCAGATTGTTGTATGGAGCCAATAATGTGTCTTTGGCTGTGCCTTTGGTTACACCAGGAGAATCAGGGGATCCCAATGTGATGGCTCCAGAACCGGCCGAAATCAAGAATGAATCGCCATGTCCGTGGTAATGTCCTTCCAATTTGATGAATTTATCTTTGCCTGTATATCCTCTGGCAAGCCTGATCGCTGACATGGTGGCTTCGGTACCTGAATTTACCATCCTTACTTTTTCAACAGAAGGAACCATCTTGGCAATTAATTCTGCCATTTCCACCTCGTGAGCAGTTGGCGCACCGAAGGATGTTCCTTTTTCCATGGCTTTGATGACAGCTTCTCGGATCAGGGGAGGGTTGTGACCCAAAATCATTGGTCCCCAGCTATTGATCAGCTCAATGTAGGAGTTTTCATCCTCGTCGTAAATGAAGGCGCCATCGGCCCTTTTGATAAACAGGGGGTCTCCTCCGACAGCACGAAAGGCACGGACAGGGGAATTTACTCCCCCTGGGATAAATTGCTTCGCCTTTTCAAATAAGGCCTTGCTTTTGGTGATTTGCATGTAAACTGAATTTTATTTTTCGATCAAAACACCGTCTTCCAATTTGAAGATGGGTATGTATCGGTTATTCTTACTGTTTTGAAAATTAGTTCCGTAGGATATTTTCCCCTTCCTGAAACCTTTTTTGTCTAAATTCTTTCTGAGGTCAAAACCTTCATTGACGTTGATGGATTCATGAAGCCAATAGGCCAAGTCATATCCTAAATGGGCATTGAAAGAAGGGAATGTGTTGAATTGCTTATAAAATCCATTTTTGAAATTCTCTACCTCAGGACTTTCCAACCTGACAGCATTGTTGCCAATAAACCGTAGGTTTTGGTTTTCCAGCATTTCATAATTGGCGAAATTGAAGTAAAGCCAACTGTCCATTACGAAGATCGGCAAATCCACATTGATGGATTCGAGTAATCCGAAAATGGGGGACGCAATGTTTGGGTCATCCGAAAAAACAAACACCATGTCTGCTTTCGGATTTGAATTTCTCGAAACGTTCAAGTTTGAGAAAAAAGTACGGATGTCTTTTTCATTCACCGATTTATTTGCAACGATTTGGTACCCCAATTTAACCGCCAATTCTGCAGTTTGTTTCGACAAAAGCTCATCTCGAGTGGCTCCGGAATATGCGATAGCAATTCTTTTTCCTTCAAGATTTTTTCTTGAAAAATCCATCAATCCTTGGCTGATGGAAGAGACCGAAGGCCTAAACAAATAAGCAAAGTCATAGGCTTCAAATTTTTCATCTACGTTGGACAAAGGGTTGATAAAGGGAATGTCATTGTTTTCTGCAAAAGCAGCCACTATTTCAGTTTCCTCAGGGTATACCGGGCCCACGATGATATCTGCTATTTCCAGAAATGGATCTGCCAATATTTGTTTTAATTTTTCGGGATTTCTTGCAGAATCGAAAGAGCGTAAGTTTACTTTCTTGCCATTTTTATTCAATTCATCGACACCTAATTTTAATCCTTGGTAAAGCTCAAAGATAAAGTTGTGTGCATTTAGATTGTTTACTCCGGAACCCCCGGAATAATTGAAAGGAAGGATGACTGCCACATCCAAAAATTGAGGGTTTTTATTTTTTTCTTTCTTCGCAATTCCATCCTCTATTTTCGCGGATTTGACCTGGTTGTAGATTGCCTTTTCATCAGTGGACATGATGGTTTGGCTTTCCAGTTTTTCTTTCAAGGCTTGCATAAAACCTTGGTTGGCGTTGAATTTGGAAAGATTTGAAGTTAAAAAACTCACGGATTCATTTTTAAGAAAAATATAGCTGGCTTTTTCTGCCTCTTTAAAGAGGTTAGCATCTTTAATTTCTGAAATTGCGACTAATGCTGATAAATTATCTTTTTTCTGGAAATTTGCCAAAGCATATAAATATTTTGCATCATCCAGTTTTCTCCATGATTTGACTTCCAATAGCGGCTTTAGTGATGTGGAGGCCAATTCAAATTGATTGTTGAGGTATCCGGCATGTGCAAAATGGTAAGTGGCGTATTTGGAAAGCTCTCCAAATTTGGTGTCATCCATGTAAGGCACCAAAAGACCCATGGCCTCTTTGTAATTCCCATAACCGATCAGGGTTTTGGCTCTTTTATAATTGGCTAAATTGTCCTGAGCGTAAGTATTCGTTACAAATACAGGAATCAAAATTAATAGCAACAAAAGGCTTCTCATAGAATATTTTTCAAATTACAAAGACAAAAATTATTCCTAACGTAAATAGTTTTCAAATTTAATGGATTTTGGGTCAAATAAAAGGGAACTGTTTAAGACTCTTAAATGAAAAAGGCTACAGGAAGTATGTTTTTGTTTTCCTGTAGCCTTTTATCTTACCTTTTTTGGTTGGTTTTATTCCCACTCAATGGTAGCAGGTGGTTTTGAGGAAATGTCATAAACAACACGGTTTACACCCTTTACTCGATTGATGATTTCATTGGACATCTTGCCGAGAAACTCATATGGCAAATGGATCCAGTCTGCAGTCATTCCATCCACCGAACCTACAGCTCGCAGGGCGACGACTTTTTCATAAGTCCTCTCGTCACCCATAACTCCCACGGAATGAATCGGGAGTAAAATTGCTCCTGCTTGCCAAACTTCATCGTAAAGTCCATGATCTTTTAAGCCCTGAATGAAAATATGATCCACTTCCTGAAGTGTTTTTACCTTTTCGGCGGTGATATCACCCAAAATCCGAATGGCCAATCCAGGCCCGGGAAATGGGTGTCTGCCGATGATTGTTTCTGGGATTTCCAAAGCCCTGCCAACTTCTCTCACTTCATCCTTGAACAGGGTGTTGAGCGGCTCAACCACCGAGAGTTTCATGAAATCAGGCAATCCACCGACGTTATGGTGGGATTTGATCGTGGCCGATGGACCATTGATGGATACCGATTCGATCACGTCTGGATAGATGGTTCCCTGTCCCAACCATTTTACGCCTGGTATTTTATGGGCCTCTTCGTCAAAAATCTCGATAAAAACCCGGCCGATTGCTTTTCTTTTGGATTCTGGTTCCGTCAATCCCTCCAAAGCGTCGTAAAACTGTTGCTTGACATCCACTCCGATTACATTGAGTCCCATGTGTTTGTAGGAATCCAATACTTCCTCGAATTCATTTTTTCGAAGCAGTCCGTTGTCCACAAATACACAGGTGAGGTTTTCTCCAATCGCCCTGTGAATCAGTGTAGCGGCCACAGAAGAATCTACTCCTCCGGAAAGGCCCATGACTACTTTGTCGGTACCGATTTTTGCTTTGAGGTCGGCAATCGTTGCGTCTATAAAAACGTCGGAAGTCCAGTCTTGGGCGCAGCCACATATTTGGACCACAAAATTTCTCAAGAGGTTTTTTCCTTCTGATGTATGCGTGACTTCAGGGTGGAATTGAATTCCGTATGTATCTTCCCCTTCGATTTTAAATGCAGCGACCCTAACGGAAGAGGTGCTCGCAATCACTTCAAAGCCTTTTGGTAACTCTTTTATGGTGTCCCCATGGGACATCCAAACTTGGGATCCATGGGTCATTTCTTTCATTAAATCATAATGGGTGTCAATATGGCTTAAATTGGCTCGGCCATATTCCCTGATTTCAGAGGGGAGGACCTCTCCACCATACTTAAGGGCTAAAAGTTGAGAGCCATAACAAACGCCAAGAATTGGTAATTTGCCTCTTAAACTGTCGAGATCCAAATCAGGTGCGCCTTCATCTCGGACAGAGCATGGACTACCGGAAAGAATGATTCCTTTGATTTCAGAAGTGATTTCTGGAATCTTATTAAAAGGGTGGATTTCGCAATATACATTCAGTTCTCTCACTCTTCGGGCGATGAGTTGGGTGTACTGAGAACCAAAGTCAAGGATCAATATTTGTTCTGCCATGCGCAAAGGTAAACAGGCTATCCAAATTGCGAAAATTATATCCTGAAATTTTCAGAAGATAGTTCCAGATTGGACTGATGATCGAGGCATTGACGTCTTTTTTCAAGCTTTTATTTTTTTCACCCCTAGGGCAAAAACTTTACGCGGATTTTCAATCAACAGAAGATCCAACTCTTTTTGTGTAAATCCCTTTTCTTTCAAGGCTGGAATTAAAACCTTGAATATGGACGTGAATTCCTTAAAATCGCCTCCATCAGGCTCTCCTGGACTGTACCACCCTGCATCATGAGAAATAAGGATTTGATTCAACAAATCATTTTCCTTGGCGAAAACCAGTCTTTCCAGATGACCATCCAAATCCCAGACGACTCCATCCAAACTGATCCAGACTTTTGATTTTCCTGCTTCCAAATATTTTCCGAAGTCTTGCTCTGCTTGTGCATGTACCCAAACAAATGCTGAAAGGTCAACGCCTTCGGCCTTTAAAATAGCGATTTGTGCGGAGGCAGTTTGCCAAGATCCCGTATGGGAGACGATTGCCATTCCAGTTCTAAGGTGGGTAAGCGCAGCCGCCTTGACCAGTTTTTGGTCCATTTCTGACAATTCCGATGTGTCATTTACCGATATTTTTATAAATGCGGGCTTGATCCCGGTTTGTTCAATACCGTTTTCAAATTCCATAATCCATCTTTTGGACAGCTCCTTCGCCGTTTCGGAATAGGCATGTTGTGGTAAGTATTTTCCGCCTACGGCTCCATAGTAGCCGGTATTCGTGAGGATATTCAAACCGGAAAGCTCGCTAAGTTTTTTCAGCAATTCAGGATCTCGTCCCAAATAGGCGGGTGTACATTCCATGATGGTTTCCACTCCGAGGGATTTTAATTCCAGGAGATAGGGGAGGACTTTTTTTGTGACAGTATCTCTATCCCAACGGTTGTATCCGGTTTTGTCAGCACCAATAAAATCAACAAGAATGTGTTCGTGAATCAATGAAATACCCAAAGAATCTGCAGAAACCAAGCCTTTGGCGGTGTGGATAGGGGCACTTTTGGGAAGGTTTGGGCCGCAGGAAAAAACATGGATGGCCAGAATGAAAATGTAGAGGATGGTGTGTTTCATAAGGCCATTATTGAATCAGGCTAAATATTGATACCTGTAATTTAACCACATTGTTTCAGAAAAATAAAAAATCACACAATTTTGGGAGAATAAACGAAGGTGGGTTTCCACTTAGCCATCAGCCAAATCCGCTGCTTCTCCTTCAAATAACGTTTCAAGAGCAACTGCTTGGATTTTTTCCACTTCTTCTAGGTATCTGCCAAATGCCGCAGTACTTCCATGGGTTAGATAAACCTTTTCTGCTTCAGTGGATTTGATGGCTGTGATCAATCCTTCCCAATCGGCATGATCCGAAAGAACAAATCCAATATCGGCGGCGCTGCGCTTTTTGGCACCACGGATATTCATCCAGCCAGAGCAAACAGCTGTGCGGAAGGGTGCGAATTTTTTCATCCAAGCACTCCCCATCGCAGAGGGTGGGGCTATGATAAGAGCTCCTTTGAATCTCGATTTAGGAGTTTCGGCAGTCACTTTGGGGATGTCTCGTATAGGAACTCCATTGGATATTAATGCTTGGTTGGTGTTCCAGATGGCTCCATGGGCAAAAATGTCACCGATAGAAGCCTCCAAGTTATTGATGATTCGCTGGGATTTTCCAAGGGAATAGCTGAAGATCACAGAATTTCGACCCTGTTCTGCATTTTGCTTCCACCAAGCATTGATGGAAGCAAAAACAATTGCCTGTGGTTCCCATTTATAAATTGGCATCCCAAAGGTGCATTCAGAAACAAATTCATGGCATTTCACCGGTTCGAATGGTTTGGATAAGCCATCATCCTCTATCTTATAATCCCCGCTGATGACTACTATTTTACCTTTGTAACTCAGCTTAACTTGAGATGATCCGGGGATGTGGCCTGCTGGATGAAGAGATACTTTTACTCCATTGATATCCAAAATTTCGCCATATTCCATGGTTTCCAACGATATATCCGAACCCAATCTAAGCCGCATCACTTTTTCCGAATGGTGGTGGGCGAGGTAGTGTTTCATTCCCCAGCGGGAGTGGTCAGCATGGGCATGTGTGATGATAGCCTTATCAACCGGTTTCCATGGATCAATAAAAAGCTCCGCCTGTGGGCAATAAAGGCCATGATCGGTGAGTTCGATTAAAGACATAATGTGGGTTTGATTCTGAATTTAAAAAAAAAAGAGAATTGAAGACAAAAGATTTCGTTTTTTATCAAACTTATCTCCTATCCCAGGCTGTGAAGCTTTAGATTTCAGTCAAGCCTTTTCCCGGCTTTGGATAGCTAAGCCGAGAAAGTTTTTTTCCCAAATGGTATTCATCCAATCCGGAAACGGTGACAGTTCCCAAAAAATCCAAATCAAGAAAACCATCTGCCTTAATTCCTTCTTCCTTCACAAAGACATGTTCGATTGCTCCAATGATCAGGACGGTTCCATTGATTTTCAATGTCTGGTGCTCTGAGTAAGAGCAAGCTATTTTCATGGGGCTCATCTCCACAAATGGCGCATGAAATCCTGATAAATATTCCTCCTTTAACCCAGTGGCCTCAAATTCAGACCCTTCATAATTGGCAGCGGTTTGATGGGCTTCCTTATAAAAATCTTTTGTGACATGGTTCAATGTGAAAAAACCAGTTTCTAGGATGTTTTCCAAAGTATGCCTGACGACCGTATGCGGTCTAAATAGAATCCCAACCAGGGGAGGCGTGGCTCCGATGTGGAAGATTTGTGAAAAAGGGGAGAGGTTTGACACTCCCGCGTTATTTTTTGTGCCAATGAGATTCAGGCTTTTGTAGCCTGAAAGGCAATTGACGAAGTTTCTTCTGAAGGAAGGATCCGCTTCTAATATGGACTGCTTATCGAAATGTTTGATCATTTGACAATCGCTTCTTCTATAGAATCGCAATATTGGATATCTAGCTGATCAATAATGTTATCAGGATTGTTTTTCATGATCTGCTCCTTGGCAATCATCACCATTTTCTCAAACCATTTCTCGGTAGGTAGGATTTTTCGGTGTTTGACGATGCCATATTTCAACATTTCATTTTTCCAATGAAGGAAATACCATTCCATACTGGGTTGGTGAAAGGCTCTTAAGGATCTTTTGTCAAAAATAAACTTATCGAAATCACCTTTTTTGACGACCTCACTGATCTGCAAAAAAGTATTTTTAAAATCCTCTATGGGTACATAATCCGTCAATAACTCACAGATGATTATTTTTTTGGAATGATTGACGAATACTTTTGAATACCTTTCTTCGAAAAGTAAATCAAATTCATTCAGTTCTATTGAATTGGTTGCCGTATTCATAACAAAGGTGGGTATATCATTTAGAGAAATGAGTTTCTAGTTTTAGAGTGGGTGGTGGCCACTTCATTACGGAAATGATCTAAATTTTCCTCCAACCGGATTGCATATTCCAAAGTTGTTTTCATAAGATCCTGCTGGGAACTTATTTGTTCCTTGAGCCTAGACAATTCTTTGTTCATCTCCATGAATTTTTCTTCATACTCTTTTTTCAGCTTTTCTTTTTCAAGCTTCGCTTTTTTTAATTCTTCCTTGAAAATCAAATATGATTCCGGTGGAGTCTTCATAACCATTGTACATTAAACGCAGGGACAATACCCATATCTTTTACACTTATTACAACCAATTGTTTAAAATTATTTGATCGAAGACATTCCGCCATCCACATGGAGATTTTGGCCCGTCATCCAAGAAGCTTCGTCCGAAAGCAAGTAGACCGTTGCCGAAGCAATATCTGCAGGCTGGCCGTACCTTCCAAGTGGGTGCCTTTTGTTGGAAGCTTCTTTTTTATCCTCATTTCCCAGCAGTGTTGCGGCCAGAGGAGTATCTGTTAAAGACGGAGACACAACATTCACGCGTATCCCATTGGGCGCCCATTCGGCAGCAAGTGACTTGGCCAAACCTTCTACAGCACCTTTGGCGCTTGAAATCGAAGAATGAAATCCCAATCCTACCTTTACGGCCACCGTACTGAATAATACCACTGAGCCTGAGGATGATTTTTTTAATCCAGGCATACAAGCCTTTAGGGTTTTCACCGCTCCCAGTACATTTATTTCATAATCGTTTCTAAAATCACTCAAAGAAAATCTATGAAAAGGTTTAAGATTTATGGTGCCTGGACAATACACAAATCCATCGATTACAGTTGGCAAACCTGATATCGTCTCAAAGTCTTCGGTGACATCGAGTTTTGATTCCCCCGATGCGGTTTTTGAAAAAAGAAAAACATTAGCTCCTTTCGCTTCGAGCATTTCAGAAACCTTAAGTCCAATCCCTGAATTCCCTCCAATAATGACAACGTTCTTATCTTTCATAAAATCTTTATTTAATTAATCCATTAAAATCAAAAATGTTTGAATAGGCACAAAAAAAATCGGGATTTTATCCCGATTTCATTTTGTAATCATTTGATATTTATAAGGAAACGTATTTCAAGAATTCGTTTCTTGTTTGTTCATCCTTTTCAAATTTCCCACCGTAGAAAGATGTCACTGTTGAACTATTTACATCATTGATTCCCCTGGAGGATACACACATGTGATCTGCATCGAGAATGACTGCAACATCGTTGGTGCCCAATATTTCTTTCAATTCATTGCCTATTTGCATGGTCAATCGCTCTTGAACTTGCGGTCTTTTTGCAAAATATTGCACTATTCTGTTTATTTTGGATAGACCTATTACCGTTCCATTCGAAATGTAAGCCACATGGGCTTTTCCATAGATGGGAACGAAATGGTGCTCACAATTTGAGAAAAAGGTGATGTCTTTTTCCACAAGCATTTCGTTGTACTTGTATTTGTTTTCAAAAAGTTTGGCTGCAGGTTTATTCTTTGGGTTCAGACCACTGAATATTTCCTTCACATACATTTTTGCAACCCTGTGTGGAGTTCCTTTCAAACTGTCATCAGAAAGATCAAGACCCATGATGTGCATGATTTCTTTGAAATGCTTTCCAATAAGCTCAATTTTGAGATCGTCATCCATTTCGAATGCATCTGCGCGCAATGGGGTTTCGTAAGAGGTTCCGACGTGATCTTCACCCATTTCTTCTATTTCTTGGGCGTAATTAATTCCCATCGTATTCAACAAAGTTTCTTTCTGTTTCATATAGTCTGATTGTTAAATCGTACTTATCTTCGAGTTGTTTTCTTAAAATATTCCAAATAACCACAGCAATGTTTTCTGCAGTTGGGTTGAGGTTTTGAAATTCATCTGTGTCCAAGTTTAGGTTTTTATGGTCAAATCTATTCAATACGTGCTCTTTGATGATATCGCTTAAAATTTTCAGGTCTATCAAATAACCAGTTTCTGGATCAACAGAACCCCTTATTTGTACGATTAATTCGTAATTGTGACCATGGAAATTCTTGTTGTTGCACTTTCCGAAAATGTTTTCATTCATTTCATCAGACCAGGACGGATTGTTCAGTCTGTGTGCGGCATTAAAGTGCTCTTTTCTAAATACAGTTACTTTCATTATGAGTCAAACAGGAAAGGTTGATTTTTTGTTTAATATTTATTTTTTTTTATTAAACAAAAAATATAATCCATTGAAAATCAATATTTTTAAATTTGAAAGGTTTGGGGAAATTCATTGGGGTTTTTTCAATTTTCATAAATTTTTGAACTCATTCTCCCCGTTTTATGACCGCAATCTAACAATCTAAAGCAGAGAAACAGTTCACGCTTACCCTATTAAATATATTTTGAGTCAAATAATCACCTTAATATTTCAACAAACTAATTCATAATCAAATATTTAAAGGCTTAAGGATTTGCATTATTGAAAAAAGGGACCGTTTTTTGTTCTTTGGGTTAAACTTAAAGAAAATCCTTTCAAATGGTGAAAATTCTGACTTTGTTGACATGCTTTTTTTTGGGGCCAATTTTAAATTTCCATTCTCCTTTATCTTCTTCAATTTTGGAAGAAGAAGTGATGATGGTCAATGCAGAAAACAAATTCATGGATAGGGTTGTCAACAACCAAAACAATCCAGAGAGTGAAATGCCAACCCACGAGGTCCTTCAATATGGAATAAAAGGATATTCTCAATTGTCGAATACTGGTGAAATCCAGCAAGGAAAACCCCTAACGATCATCGATTATTCTTTGCCTTCCAACAAAAAAAGGATATGGGTAATCGATATGGAGTCAGGTACGATTCTTTACCACGATTTGGTTTCACACGGTAGAAATTCCGGAGAATTGTTTGCAAGAAAATTCTCCAATGTAAATTCTTCTTACATGAGTAGTTTGGGGTTTTATTTTACTGGAGAAACATATCATGGAAAACATGGATATTCCCTTCGTTTGGACGGTATTGAAAAAGAATTCAACGGAAATGCAAGGGAAAGGGCAATAGTCATCCACGGCGCAGATTATGCAAAGGAGGAATTTGTCCATCAAACAGGACGCTTGGGTCGTAGCCTCGGATGTCCAGCGCTTCCCGAAAAGGCGGTTTCTCAAGTCATCAATTTGATCAAAGAAAAATCCCTGATATTTATTTATGGCAATGATGCGGAATATCTCAATAAGTCGGAATTTTTAAATGCCTGATTAATTTTTTCTTTTTTCCATCAGGGACTTGTGTATTTCTGAATCCCTTGAATAGATATCTCTTCTAAAATACATGTTTCCATTCGTGTCCGCCCAATAGGTGATGTACACGATCAAAACGGGAATTTGTCTGTCCAACATCACTGTTTTTTCTTTGGCGAGATGCATCGCTTTTTTGATTTCCTCATCGCTCCATTTGTTGTCAAAAGACAACAATAATTTTGCAAACTCGAAGGGTTTTTGCAACCGGATGCATCCATGACTCAAAGCCCGATCTTCCCTTTCAAAAAGGTTTCGCGAAGGGGTGTCGTGGATATAAACGCTGTACTTGTTGGGAAACATGAATTTGACCAGTCCGAGTGCATTCTGCTCTCCCGGTCTTTGTCTGATGATATAGGGGAATGTTCTTGGGTTTACTTTTGACCAGTCGATCGTTGAGGAGGGGACTATTTGGCCAGTATTTGTCAATATTTCCATGTTGTTCCTGGCCAAATATCGATTATCTCTTTTTACTGCGGGGATGATTTCATTTCTGGTTATGGACCGAGGAACTGTCCATGTTGGGCTAAAAACGATATAAGACATCATTGCGCTGAATTGTGGAGTGGAATGGTAGCTTTTCCCCACAATGACTCTTGAACTCAACAATGTGTCCCGATTTTGGATGTAGTCCAATTGGAAATTTGCAGTATTGACCAAAATCAATTCTTGGTCTTTGAGATTGCCTGGGATCCATCTCAATCTTTCCAAGTTTACAGATGCTGTTGCAATCAGATCTTTCGGAGTTTGGTTCAATGCATGAATCGTTCCTTGGCCGATAATACCATCTGGCTCCATGCCATGCCTCTTTTGGAATTTTCTTACCCCAAGTACCGTAGTGGAATCATAAAGGTTTTCCTTAGAGGATAAATTTTCATCGAGAAATCCCCAAAAAACCAGCCGTTTTCTTATTTCTGGGATATTGTTATTGGATTCTCCTGGTTTGGTGGATTTATCGACCTTAAGACCTTTCCAGGAAGCGATTGGATCGGTTTCGAATTTGGTTTGGAATTCGAAAAGTGTTCGAAGTCCGTCTCGCATATTTTTGTAGATGGAAAAAGAAGGGTAAAGTTCTTCAATATTCTTTCTGATTGCTCCTTCCGACAATGCTACTTGTAGTCTTTCATCAATGTTCAATTCTGGTGCAGACCTTTGGATGTTCCATTCCGCATTTAGATTTTCTGGATTGACTTTTCCCAAATACAGATGGGAGGAAAGCATAATGTAAGCATCAGTGAGCAATATGTCAATTGAAGCAACATCCGACTTCTCAATACGAGCTTGTCGGGTATCCAAGGTTTCAAATTTTTCGAAAATTGTATTTATCAAATCCAAATGATAATCTGCGGCGTTCAGTCCATCGAATTTGGCTTGTTGGATTTCATAGCGCATTTCATAAGCCATTTCAGAAAGTTTTTCATTCTTCGACCAGGCAGGTTCAAAATTCCTGTTTTGGTAGAATTTTATGATTACGACTGAACTGAATAGATTGTTTCCAAAGATCGAAACTGAGGTTTCGGGTTCTGTTGGCTCCAAAATGTTTCTGATCAATGTGGGGGTTTCAATCGCCTGATCCGCTTGCTGTGCTTGGAGAAAATGGCAAAAGGACAGGCAAATGAGAAAAAAAAGGGTTTTTGAATTCATGGTATTGTCCTGATTAATTTTGAATTTACAAACAAATCACGTTAGAAAAAAGACGTGAAGGAGATCGTTTTTGTTTGTTTGGGTTTAAAAAATCAAAACCAGTATTAAAAAATATGGACCTGTTTTTTTGGTGACGAAAAGGAAGTTTGAATCAAAAATTCAAGGTTGGAAAAAAAAATCAAATTCCGGGACTGCTTTTTTCATTGATCTTTTCCAAATCAAACAAATCCGAAATAAGATCGATCATTTGGTCAGCCTCATCTCTTTTGCATGCTGCACGGAGTTGAACCACCGGTACTTTCAGGATTTTCTGCATCATGCTTTTGGTGACCTTATCGATGATGGCATATTGCTTTTCATCGGCGTTTTTAAGGAACCTTTCCATCTCCTCCAGCCTGATTTGCTCAAGGGCATTTTTTAATTTGTTGATGGTCGGAGATACAGACATTTCCTTTTTCCAGTTGTAAAAATCGGAAATGCTTTCTTCGATAATTTGCTCTACCAAAGGTATTGCAGCCAATCTTTTTTTAAGTGTCTCGGAGGCTTTGCTTCTGATATTGTCCACATTGTAAAGAATGGCTCCAGGAACATCTTCTACAGAAGTGTCTATGCTTCTTGGAACCGAAAGGTCCACAAATAATTTATAGCTTTGGATATCAAATGATTTCACCAAGGATTTGGTAATGAAAGGCTCGGATTTCATGATGGAAGACACGATGACATCGGCGTCCTTCATGGCTTCAAAACAGTTTTCGAAAGGAATCACATCAAATCCCATCTCGTCAGCAATTGTCTTTGCCTTTCCAAAAGTCCTGTTGGTGATGGTTATTTTGGCATCTGGAAGATGAACCATGTTTTTCGCCACATCTTCGCCGATTTCTCCCACTCCAATGAGTAAAATTCTAGGTTGATAGGTGTTTGAAGTAAGTTCTCCTATCAATTCCACAGCAGCATAGGAAACAGAGGCAGCACCATCCCGAAAAGCGGTTTCTTGAACAACCCTTTTGTTGGTGAAAAATACGGTATGCATCAAGCGGTGGAGGAATGGACCAGCCATATCCAAGTCAGCAGACGCTTGGTAGGCTCTTTTTACCTGATTGGAAATCTGCATATCCCCAACGACTTGGGCTTCAAGCCCCATGGAAACATTGAAAAGATGTCGAATGGCTTTTACTTCATCATTCAAAATCCTGAAATATTCCAAATAATTTACGATATCCGTAATTCCTTTTTCCAGCCCTATCAACTTGATGATTTCAGTACTGAGATCAAGTTCGTGGGAGTAATATATTTCTGTTCGATTGCAGGTAGAAAGAATAAGCGTGTTTGAAACACTGAAAAATTCCTTTAATTTAATCAATAAGGAATGGATGGAAGCTTCGTCTATTGCGATTATCTCCCGAATCTCTACTGGGGCATTTTTGTGTGATAAACTTATTGATCGAAATTTATTCTGCATTACCATTGATTTTCTTTTACAAATTTAATTCAGAATGTGTCGCAAAGGAAGATTTAGAGTAAACTCTGGGTAATTTAAAATCTATCTAAATAAGGATGCGCGACAGTTGATTTTATTTGTGATACAATAATCGACAAACTTGGATAATAATTCCAATTTGATTAAATTATCATCGATAGATACGATCTATAATAGGCTTCTGGATCGAAAATAATCTGTTTGTTTTTTATGTTGTCAAAAATTAACTTTTTCCTTAAGAACTATCTGGGATTTACCCGCCGGGAATCGCGGGGATTTGTTTTTGTCTTGCCCGTTTTATTCGTTTTATATGGCGTTCCAGTCGTGTATGATAGCATTATTGAAAAGCAAAATGCTCAGTATTATAAGGAGTATCTTCTTGCCTTGGATAGCCTGGATTTGGAAGGAGCTGGATGGTTGCAATTCCATTCCATGAAAGATTCTATATTGAAGTCAGGCACGCAGGATTCTGTCAAGAAAGTTTTTACGTATAAAAGCCCCAAAAGTCCAGTGCTCAATAAATTGAGTTTCTCCGATGCGGATTCCGTGGTGTTACAGATCGTGCCTGGAATCGGGCAAACCATGGCGGGAAGAATTGTAAAATTCAGAGAGAATTTGGGTGGTCTTCACCAAAAAGAACAACTTTTGGAAGTCTATGGAATGATGCCGGAGGTGATGGACCGGGTTTATGAATATTTTGAATTTTCTCCAGGGATATCAAAGAAAATTAAGATCAATGAACTCGATGTCACTGAACTGGCGAAACATCCCTATATCAATTATGGAACAGCCAAAGTAATCATCGCTTTTCGGGAGCAACACGGTAGATATTCATCGGCTGAGGATTTGCTCAAAATCAAAATTTTCAACGAAGAATGGCTGCAAAGGCTGAGACCCTATTTGGAATTCTAAACCCCTGTGATTCAAAACCAATTCAATTCCAGCTATTGATGAATTAATGATCATTCTTTGTTTACTGTCCTTGACTTCATCCTTTCGATGATATACCCGATTTTCCAAATAGTCTGATTTTTTTTACGGTTTCAAGTCCTATTAATAAACCCAATGCATATTTCGGGTTACACTGCGGAGGCGCCTAGGAAATGAAGCGCATCTGCTGCGTATGTTTTACTGTGGTAAATAGGAAACGTGATGTTCTCAAAAAACCTTTTTGCCTCCTATAAAAGTAGCGGACACTTTCACGTTCCTGAGTTCATTTTCCTTTGCGGTCATGATGTCTTTTTCCAAAACCACAAAATCCGCCAACTTCCCTGCCTCGATGCTTCCTTTTAGTTTTTCCTCAAAATTGGCATAAGCCGCCCAGATGGTCATTCCCTTGAGGGCATGTTCCCTGGTGATCTTGTTTTCCGGCTGAAAACCTTGATCGGGCCAGTTTTTCGCATCCTTTCTGACGACGGCCGAATGAAAGCCATTTAAAGGGTTGATGTGCTCTACCGGAAAATCGCTCCCCAATGCCAACATCCCGTTTTGGTCCAAAAGATCCTTGTATGCATAGGCGGTTTTAATCCTAAAAGGCCCAAGCCGTTGACCTGCCCAATACATGTCGGAAGTAGCGTGGGTGGGTTGGACTGAAGGAATGATACTAAAGGATGCGAATTTGGGCATGTCATCGATGCTGACCACTTGTGCGTGCTCGATTCTCCACCTCAAGTCATTTTTGCCTTTTAGATGCTTTGCATATATATTCAAAAGGGTCCTGTTTGCGGAATCACCGATGCAATGGGTATTCATTTGGAAGCCATTTTGATACATTTTTTGCGCCAGCTCATCAAAAGCCTCCTGTGTGTTCAGCAAGAATCCATAGTCTGTCTTCGCATCATGGTAGGGTTGGAGCAACGCGGCACCTCTTGACCCCAAGGCGCCATCCCCATAAATTTTAAAGCTTTTGATGGTCATCTGTTCGTCTTGATAGGGGCCGGTTTTGAAATAATGCTCCATATTCTCCTTCGAAGGATTGACCATCGCATAAATTCTCATCTTTAGGGTGTTGTCTTTGTGCATTTCAGACATCAGGTCTATGATTTTTTTGTCCAATCCGGCATCTGCGACGGTGGTCAGTCCCACACTGAAACAATTTTCCTGTGCGGCGATCAAGGCCGATCTCGACTCTTCGATTCCTGCATCTGGGATTTTGTCGGACACCATCTTGATGGCATTGTCGATCAATACACCGGTTGGTTTGCCCTCTTTCAATATTACTTTTCCGCCGAGTATTTGTGTTTTTGCGCTGATACCGCCCATTTCCAGGGCTTTTTGGTTGGCCAATGCAGCATGTCCATCGATTCGGGTCAGGAGTACAGGCGTATTGGGAAACAAGGAATCGAGTTTGGTTTTGGTGGGGAATTCTTTTTCGGGCCAGAGGTTTTGGTCCCAGCCTCTTCCCAAAATCCAGGCAACTTCAGGGTTTGCGCCACGGTGTGTCACCACCCTATCCACTAATTCCTCTTCCGACTCTGCTCCCAGTAAATCAGCAACATGAAGCCCCAGCCCATATCGGTAAAAGTGCGCATGAGCATCTATAAAGCCGGGATAGATGGTTTTTCTTCCCATATCAAGCGTCTCTGATGCTTCATATTTTGAAAGGATATTGGAGTCCGTGCCTGCAGCGACAAACTTCCCATCTTTCACAGCCATTGCCTGCACAATGTCGAATCCGGATGAAACGGTATAAATGGTGGCGTTGTGGATGATGAGATCCACTTTTTCTTTGTCAGGGGAGCAGGAAGAAATTACCACGATCAAGAGCATCAAGGCAATTGCATGCATTATTTTAGTCATTTGGAGTAATTTGGTTTACTTTCTTGATTAAAGCCAGCATATTTGTGGCATGGTTAGCGGCAAGTATGGGTTTTTGAATGAAAAGCTTCAGTTTCCCCCTTTTCATTTTAACTTGAGGGAAGAAGGGGATGGGAAATTAAGCATTTTCGATGCATTGAGAAAGAAATATTTGATAGTGACTCCCGAAGAATGGGTAAGACAACATATAATTTTATACCTTACACAGCATCACCAATATCCCAAGAGCCTATTTGCTTTGGAAAAAGGCATCAAATACAATTCCCTGAATAAAAGATTTGATATATTGGTTTTGGACAGGGAAGGAGCCCCGTTTTTGTTGATAGAATGCAAAGCGCCTGAAGTGGCGTTGACCCAAAAGACAGTAGAACAAGTATGTGTCTACAACAAATCTGTAGGTGCTCGCCATATCGGCATTTCAAATGGAAAAGTGCATCTCTTTTTCACATATGATTTATTGTCAGACCGATATATTCAAACCGAATCACTCCCCAAACTTTAGACTGAACATGATTTTAAAATGATTTTTGTCATGTTTTATTATTATATTTAGATATTGTTTCCCTCAATACTAAAAAGGAAGAAATTATGATTGTACGAGAAAAAAGTACGCCTTGCGAAATGTGTTTGAGCAGAAAGTTTTCAATGTTTTCAAATCTGTCCGAACCGCATTTATGTAATTTATCAGACAATAAAAATTTCATTTCCCACAAAAAGGGTCAGATTTTATTTTATGAAGGCACCAAACCACTAGGGGTTTTTTGTATCAATGACGGTGTTGTGAAAGTTTTTAAAACCGCCTCCAACGGCAAAGAACAAATTATTCGTTTGGCTAATAAAGGAGAGTTTTTGGGATATTCCTCCCTTTTGGGCGAGGAAGTGTATTCAAGTACGGGTACCATTGTGGAAGATGCGAAAATCTGTTTTGTCCCCAAAGAAACTTTTTTGAAGGTGCTTGTTGAGGACAATTCCTTTCATAGAAGACTTACCAAGGCGCTTTGCCAAGATTTGGGGATTATGGAACACAAACTGACAGATGCCACCCAAAAATCGATTCGGGAACGTTTGGCTTTCACCCTTCTGAAGTTGAGTGAAACCTATGGAGTTGACGGTGGTGCAGGCGAGAAAATTGATGTGGTGCTTACGAGGGAGGAAATTGCGGGATTGGTCGGTACAGCCACAGAGACGATCATCAGGTTGCTTTCCGAATTCAAAAAGGATGAATTGATCAATTTTGAAGGGAAGAAAATTATTGTATTGAACAAAAAAGGACTTGCGCGGCTTTCTGATTTTTATGGGGGATGATCAGTTTGAAGACTTTATACTGTGTCATTCTTGTCACTTGTTTTGTCATCATTCAGGGCCATGCCCAGAGTTTTGGGTATAGAACCCTGCTCAAGGGATTTTACGATTCAGATTTTCCTGTCATTTACCCAAATCAAAAAGAACTGATTTCAAAGGCGGTCTTGCTCGATACCAGGGAAAAATCAGAATTTGAAGTCAGTCATCTTGATAATGCCCGATGGGTGGGCTATGATGGCTTCCAAATCAGCTCCGTTTCGGACATCCCCAAAAACCATCCTATAGTAGTGTATTGCACTGTTGGCGCGAGGAGTCAGGAGATCGGGAAAAAACTCAAGAGTGAAGGGTTTACCCAAGTGTACAATTTATATGGTGGAATTATCCATTGGGTCAATGAATCGAATCCAGTATTCAAGGAGGAAAAAGAAACGGAACAGGTTCATACCTACAGTCGCATGTGGGGTGTTTGGCTTAAAAAAGGGGAAGGAGTGTTTTGATTTTTTCATGCTTTTGTGAATGTCCTTGTCCCGACAAATACTACTTGATTTAATGGTTAAATTTGGGTTTATTCATCCAAAGTAGGGGGCTTTACGTTACTCTCTATCTACTTTATGAAAAAAAATCCATGATTATGAGAAATTCAATTTTGATCGTCTTGCTGTTTTTTTCAGTTGCTTGTCACGGATCTACTTCGGGCCAATCTGGAACGCAAGCGCCTTCACATCAATTGTTTGATGAATTGCTGAAAAAGCATGTAAGCAAAGACGGTATCGTGAATTATAAGGGTTTTATTCAGGAAAAACCCAAACTGGAAAAATACCTTAAATTAATCAGCGAAAATGCACCTGATCGGAAAACGTGGAGCAAGGATGAACAATTGGCCTATTGGATCAATGCCTACAATGCCTTTACGGTCAAGCTGATCGTGGACAATTATCCTGTAAAAAGTATTCAAGATCTCCATCCCACTTTAAAAATCCCCTTGATCAATACCGTCTGGCATATCAAATTTTTCCAAATTGGAGGAAAGGACTCCAACCTGGATGAAATCGAGCATAAAATCCTGCGAAAGGAATTCGAGGAGCCCAGAATTCACTTTGCGATCAATTGCGCTTCCTTCTCCTGTCCACCTTTATTGAATGAAGCTTTTGTGGCTTCCAAAATCGACCAACAGTTGGATAAGGTTGCAAAGGATTTTATCAATGATCCCAAAAGGAATAAAATCACTGCGGATAAACTGGAAATTTCCCAGATTTTCTCTTGGTTTAAGGGTGATTTCACCAAAAAAAGCAGTTTGATTGATTTTCTGAATCGATACGCTTCCGTCAAGATCAATTCCAACGCCAAGATCTCCCATATGAAGTATGACTGGACCCTCAATGAATAATCCCAATTCTTCAAACAAAAAAATCGTCATTTTGGGCAACGGAATAGCAGGCGTGACCTGTGCCAGACATGTCCGAAAAAAAGACGATAAAGCCGATATAACCATTGTATCCGGTGAAACGGCACATTTTTTTTCCAGAACAGCACTCATGTATATTTATATGGGGCACATGAAATACGAACATACCAAACCCTATGAGGATTGGTTTTGGGAGAAAAACAGGATCGACCTGAAGCATGCTTGGGTAGGGAATGTCGATTTCGAATACAAACAGCTTTTGTTCCAGGATGGAGCAACTCTGGCATATGACATCCTGGTTTTGGCAACAGGCTCAAAGCCGAATAAATTTGGTTGGCAGGGTCAGGAATTTAAAGGTGTTCAAGGGTTGTATTCCTACCAAGACTTGGAATTGATGGAGCAAAATACCCAAAACATCAAAAGAGCAGTAGTCGTGGGAGGTGGTTTGATTGGGATAGAAATGGCGGAAATGCTCGCCAGTAGAGAGATTCCTGTTACTTTTTTGGTTAGGGAAAAGAACTTTTGGGACAATATCCTGCCTTTGGAAGAAGCCCAATTGATCAATAGACATATTCTTGAACACCATATTGATTTGAGATTGGAGACCGAATTGGAAGAAATTATCGGGGAGGATTCAGGAAAGGTCAAAGCCATTAAAACCAAAACCGGAGAAATTATCGATTGCCAGTTCGTGGGTTTGACAGTGGGGGTGAGTCCCAACATCGGATTCTTGAAAAATTCGGGTTTGGAAACCAATAGGGGCATTGTCGTGGATAGGTTTTTCCGCACCAACCTTCAGGATGTGTATGCCATTGGTGATTGTGCCGAATTTAAGGAAGCACCTGCTTCGGACAGGAAAAATATCGAACAAGTATGGTATACAGGTCGGATGCACGGGGAAACTTTGGCCTATAACCTTACTACTTCCAATGCAGTGCCTTATCAGCCTGGAATCTGGTTCAATTCCGCCAAATTCCTGGATATTGAATATCAAACCTATGGGCAAGTCCCAGCAATTTGGTCTGATGAAACGGAGAGTTTTTACTGGGAAGACAAATCCGGTAAAATCTGCATCAGACTTCTCTATTCAAAAAAAGACAAAAAAATAATGGGTGTCAATGCTTTTGGTTGGCGCCTCCGCCATGCATTTTTTGACAAAGCCATCTCTGAAGGTTGGTCGCTTGAAAAAGTGCTGAGCCATTTAAATCAAGCCAGCTTCAATCCTGAATTTTCCAAACCATTTCACAAAGAAGTTTTGGCCAAATACAACAGGGAATCAGGAAAAGCACTAGAGACATATAAAGCCTCTTTCTTTAAAAAATTAATCGGATCAAGATCATGAAAAATATTCAAAAAGTAGGCGCGGCCATATTTGTCTTGGGCTTTTTGATCTTTAGTATTCTCCCATTTATTGGGACTTATCAGTTGGGGAAAACAATAGTAGAGGCGAATGTTAAGGATATTCACCGGGAGACAATGGTGGACATCATGTCCCCCATGTATGGAAAAGTGTATGATTCCAACTTCGCCTTCATCAAGGACTTCAAGCAATATTTCAATACGTATAACGATCAGCTTAAATCCAATCAGGAATGGGACAAGGTGATTTGGGACAATTATGCTTTTGATTTGACCAAAGCCTCCAGTTTGGGGCCTGTAGCCAACAATCCCTATTTTTATTTGGGGATTTCTGTTTTGGTGGCGGTGATTGGTGCACTTCTCTATATCCTTCCGCTCTATCGAAGCGAGCCTGAAGGGATCAAAAACAATGGGATATTCTTTTCCTCCATGAAAGCAAAGGGTTTTTTGGGTATTTTGACCGGGACCTATTTGATACTTTTTTATATTGTTCTCTATTGGTTTCCTGAGTACATGACCAATTTGGTGATTGCGGTCGATCCCATCAGCATGGCACTTTCAGGGAATCCTGCCAGTCAATGGTTTCTATACGGTTTGATCTATACCCTCGCCATTTTCGTCATGGGCATCCGGATGTTCAGGAAATACCGAGGGAATAAATACCAGACACTCAGGACTGCTTCAGTGATGTTTTTCCAATTGTCTTTTGCCTTTATTTTGCCAGAGATCTTGGTTTTGTTCAATCAGCCATGGCACGATTTCAAAAATATTTGGCCTCTGGATTATTCGTTTTTCTATGATTATCGCATGGAAGGGATGCTGAGTTCTGGTGCATTGGGGATGTTTATGCTGATTTGGGGGATTATCCTGATCGTTTTGGGTGTGCCATTGCTGACCTATTTTTATGGAAAAAGATGGTATTGCTCTTGGGTTTGTGGTTGCGGTGGACTGGCAGAAACTTTGGGAGATCCTTACCGGCAGCTTTCGGACAAAACCGTGAAATCCTGGAAAATCGAAAGATACCTGATCCATGGTGTTTTGGTTTTTGCAGTGCTGATGACAGCATTGACCATTGGAAATTATTTTTCAGGATTCAGTTTTCTGGGAGATGCCACCAATCAACTACACTCAATATATGGCTTTGCAATTGGCTCCGCTTTTGCAGGGGTGATCGGTACCGGATTTTACCCCTTGATGGGCAACCGCGTTTGGTGTAGATTTGGGTGCCCATTGGCAGCTTATTTGGGAATGGTTCAACGTTTCAAATCCAGATTCCGAATCACCACCAACGGAGGGCAATGCATTTCCTGCGGCAATTGCTCCACGTACTGTGAAATGGGGATAGATGTCCGCTGGTATGCCCAAAGAGGACAGAATATCGTACGTTCTTCCTGTGTGGGATGCGGGGTGTGCTCTGCTGTTTGTCCAAGAGGAGTATTGAAACTTGAAAATGGGGACGAGGAAGGACGGATCAATGACATGCCGATCATTATCGGCAACAAATCCATTACAATTAAATCTTGATGATTCTGATTTATTTCTTCTTGGCTGTGTATGTGTTGGCGATGCTGTTTATTTTACTTTACAGTTTTGCCCAAGCCCATTTGCTGTATCATTTTTTTCGATTCAAAAAAAAACTAAAGCCCCTCTCGTCTCCCGATTGGGATTCCTTACCGATGGTGACTGTACAGTTGCCTATCTTCAACGAACAATATGTTGTCGAGCGCTTGATTGATTCCCTAGCTGCTTTCAGGTACCCAAAAGAGAAACTTGAAATCCAGATATTGGATGACAGTACGGATGAAACCGCTGACATTATCAAAAAACACCTTCAAAATTTCCCGGAATTGAATTTCAAATACATCCATCGGGTCAATCGACAGGGGTTCAAAGCAGGGGCTTTGAAGGAAGGGTTGAAGAAAGCCGAAGGTGAATTCATCGCCATTTTTGATGCAGACTTTGTGCCTGATTCGGATTTTCTATTGAAAACCCTTGGTTTTTTTTCCGATTCCAAGGTCGGGATGGTCCAGACAAGATGGACGCATTTGAATGAGGATTATTCCGTATTGACAAGGTTGCAGGCCTTTGCCTTGGATGCCCACTTCATGGTAGAGCAAATGGGGAGAAACAGTCAGGACGCCTTCATCAATTTCAATGGTACGGGAGGAATCTGGCGGAAATCCTGTATCCTTGATGCAGGCAACTGGCAAGATGATACTCTGACCGAGGATTTAGATTTGAGTTATAGGGCACAAAAAAAAGGCTGGAAGTTTGTTTACAGACCTGATATTGAATCTCCAGCAGAATTGCCGCCGGTGATGTCTGCGATTAAATCCCAACAATTCCGATGGACAAAAGGAGGAGCGGAATGTGCTGCCAAACACCTGGGCTCAGTCTTAAGGGATAAATTCCCTTTCAAGGTGAAGCTGCACGCAGCTGCCCACTTGCTCAACAGTGTCATCTTTATCGCAGTCCTCTTCGTCAGTCTGAGCAGTATACCAGTATGGTGGGCATTTCTTCAGGGATGGATTCCTGATGTGTATTTTCAGGGCGCAGCGGTGTTTTTGATTGGATTTGTGATCATTGCAGGGGTTTATTTTTTCGCAAACCTGAGTCTATTGGAATATTCATTGGGGAGTTTTTTGAGATTCCTCTGGGAATTGCCTTTGTTCCTTTCCGTTTCCATGGGTTTGGGTATCCACAATACTGTTGCCGTCTGGGAAGGACTTACAGGAAAAAAATCAGCCTTTATCCGGACACCCAAATACAATCTGGAAAGCAATAAATCAACATTGGGCAAAAATGTCTATAACCAAATGAAAATCCCATTCACTACCTATTTGGAGGGTTTGATGGCGATCGTGTTTACAGTATTGGTGGCGATTTCCATCATTACACAAACCTACGAAATGCTCGTCTTCCATGTCATGCTCGCCATCGGTTATGGACTGGTGAGCTGGGAATCCTTCAAAAGCTACCGAATGAAGTGAAACCTGTCCAATTTCTGACCTTTACAATCTGAATCCCCTTCCCAAATAAACCATTGTTCCCTACCTCCATTCTTAAATTATGCCTGAGCAATCAAAACCCGACTTTGGATTTCGAATTTCAAAACCTTTCCCCATCATCGATGTCATCATTCCTGCTTATAACGAGGAG
>NZ_JAUSPP010000015.1:0-73434 GCF_030656585.1 Rhodonellum sp. | reverse complement strand
CCCTAACCTTAGAGATTGGGGTTGAACATTTCTACCAGAATTCGGGAAGGGATAAAATCACCATTCAATGCATAGGCTTTCAAGCTGCAACCAAAAGTTAGCGCATTAACGTTACTATTCCAACGTCTTAGAATTCGGGTTAAAAATTCCAAAAACAGCCAAACTACTGCGTTCCGTTTTTGTTTTTCCCAAGAAAGGAAATTTAAAAACAGGTCTAAAACCCCTGTTTTGGAAAATGATCAAAATTGGGTTAATATTATATAAATGATATCCGAATAACCCTTTCTGTCCTAAAAAGCCCTTACATAGGACCTTTCTTTTAAAAGGGACACATTGAAGGGTGGGTGAAGTAGATTGCAAAATAGACCAGCAGAAATGGAAAAACGAAAATTGACCTTGAAGGATATTGCCACATCCCTTGGCATTTCTATCTCTACAGTTTCTCGTGCCTTAAAAGAACATCCCGACATTGCACAGGAAACCATTGATAGAGTCAAGGAATATGCGCAAGAACACCATTATGTACCCAATTATTTGGCTGTTAATTTTCGCAAAAGCAGGACTTTCAATATTGGATTGATTGTTCCGGAACTGGTCCATCATTTCTTTGCCAACGTCATCAGTGGAGCAATAGCCGTAGCCAACAAGCATGGCTACAATGTGATGGTCAGCCAATCAAACGATAGGTTGGCAGATGAAGTCATGGTCTCCCGGGCAATGCTCAATAGCAGCGTGGATGGCCTATTGATTTCCATCTCCAACGAAACCATAGAAGGTCTACATATTCAAGAATTTATGGATGCCGGGAAGCCTGTCATTCAATTTGATAAAATCACCGATTTGTTGGATACACCCAAAGTCATTGTGGATGACTTTGACGGGGCATATCAAGCAGTCAAGCACTTGATCCATCGTGGGTACAAAAAGATCGCCCACGTCAAGGGACGGGATTTGGTGAAAAATGCTTCGGAAAGATGCCAAGGTTATGTCAAGGCCTTGGAAAATCATGGTATGGAAAGTTCTCCAGATTGGATCAAAGGATGTACAGATATCAGTGAGCAAGAAGGATTTGATTTTGCCAAGGAACTGATGGAAAGCAATAACCCACCTGATGCTTTTTTTTGTATCACGGACTTGGTTGCCTTGGGGGTGATCCGGTATTTGAAACAAGCGGGGTACCAAATCCCCAAAAACGTAGGCGTCATGGGATTTAGCAATTGGCATCTGGCTGAGGTCGTGTCACCATCCCTGAGTTCAGTCGATCAGCATGGATACGAAATGGGGAAGATGGCTACGGAAATCATATTGGAAATGATCCAAAAACATTCTTTGGACAATCACGAAACCTATGAATTGAAAACCAAATTGGTCATCAGGGAATCAACGGGTTCTGTTCAATCAAATTTAGTAACACAAGGATAATACTTAGTTAAAAATTACTTCATATTCTTTTGGGTTTTTTTTTCGAAAATCCAATTCTTGGTGGTAATTTTATCAGTATGCAAATCTTTTCAGCTTTGATAATCATGACCGTGGCTTATGGATTGTTGATTTTGTCTGTATTTCCTGATAAGTATTTAAGGAAAATCAGCCATTTCAATCACCACGGGCGTGCTCCTGAACACCTTAAAATTTCGCTTTCAACCCCTCTCTTTTTGTCATTCCTCGGAGGTTATTCTCTTGCTTCCTTCATGTTGTATTTTTTTGTAGTATAGTAAGGCCTACTCACTCGTTTATTTTCGTGTTTCCTTCCTTTTTTGAAATTTTAGAAGTGTATTTTTCTTGTGCCCAAACCAATTTTATCTAAATTGTGATTGAACTTAAAGATCATTTTTTGTGAAAAAATCGGAAACACTGCTTATTGTTAAAGAAGAACCTTGGTTGGAAGCTTACGCTCAGGATATTGAAGACCGTTACTTGAGGTATCAAATAGCCTTAAAGGAAATCGAACTTCAATTTGGAAGCATTCTGGAATTTGCATCGGCCCATCAATATTATGGTTTTCACTACGACTCTTTTCGCAAAGGATGGATTTACAGAGAATGGGCACCAAAGGCCTTTCAATTGTTTTTGATGGGTGATTTCAACTATTGGAACAGAGGCAGCCATCCCATGAAAAAAAACCACCATGGGGATTGGGAAATATTTTTGCCATTCGAGGAATATAAGCGTTCATTCGTTCATGAAAGTAAAGTAAAGGTATTGGTGATTGGAGAAAACGGCTCCCTGGACAGGATTCCTGCATATATCCGAAGAGTTGTCCAAGATACCGAAAACCATGATTTTTCGGGACAACTTTGGTTTCCTCCTCAGCCCTTCAAATGGACCGATTCGGGTTTTTCCCCGGTGGAAAATATCAAACAACCCTTGATTTACGAGTGCCATCCCGGAATGGCACAGGAAAAAGAAGGCGTTGGAACGTATCTGGAATTTGCCGATAATATTTTGCCTAGGATCAAAGAGGGTGGATACAATACCATCCAGATGATGGCGATCATGGAACATCCTTATTATGGATCTTTTGGGTACCATGTCAGTAATTTTTTCTGCCCGACTTCTAGATTTGGAACGCCAGAGGAACTTAAATATCTCCTCAACAAGGCACATGAAATGGGGATTTCGGTGATTATGGACATTGTCCATTCTCATGCGGTCAAGAATGTCAACGAAGGCCTTAATGAATTCGATGGTTCGGATCACCATTATTTTCATCCAGGAGGAAAAGGCTATCATGAAGGATGGGATTCAAAATTGTTTGACTACGGAAAATCCAAAGTCCAACAGTTCCTGCTTTCCAACATCAGGTATTGGATGGAAGAATTTCACTTTGACGGATTTCGATTTGACGGGGCCACCTCCATTCTGTATCTGCACCATGGCAATACCGATTTTGACAACCCCGAAAAATATTTCAGAGATGGGGTAGATTGGGACGCGGTTCTTTATATGCAATTGGCCAATACAGTCATCCATAAATTCAAACAGAATTGCCTTTCCATTGCGGAAGAGGTAAGTGGAATGCCGGGTTTGTGCCGGCCATTGGAAGAAGGGGGATTGGGCTTTGACTTCAGGTTGGCCATGGGGATCCCCGATTTTTGGATCAAAACCCTCAAACACAAAACGGATGAGGAGTGGGACCTTTTTGAAATGTGGCATGAATTGACCAACAGGCCCAAAAAGGAAAAATCCATCGCCTACGCGGAATCACACGATCAAGCTCTGGTCGGGGACAAATCCATCGCTTTTTGGCTCATGGACAAGGAAATGTATTTCCACATGGGCGTAGAAGATCCCAATCTGGTCATCGATAGGGGCATTGCCCTCCATAAATTGATTCGGCTTTTCACCATCAGTTTGGGTGGTGAGGGTTATCTGAACTTTATGGGGAATGAATTTGGGCACCCTGAATGGGTGGATTTCCCTAGGGAAGGCAATGATTGGAGTTATCAATATGCGAGAAGGCAATGGTCCTTGGTGGAAAATGCAAACCTTAAATATCAATTTTTGGGCAATTGGGACAAGGCCATGGTGAGCTTGATCAAGGACTTCAATGTACTTCCATCGGCCCCGGCCAATCAGCTCTATATGGATCCTAAAAACAAAATCATCGTCTTTGAAAGAGGGGGGCTGATTTTTATTTTCAGTTTCAATATCAGTGAGTCCTTTTTTGGCTATGCTTTCAAAGTACCACATTCAGGCAATTATCGAATCGTCCTGAATTCGGATGACAAAAAATACGGCGGATTTGAAAGGATCAATGCCGCTTTGGATTATCCAACCGATGAGGAGCTAACGCTTCGGATATATGTGCCGAACAGGACAGCTTTGGTGTTGAAAAAACTATAGGCTGTGAACATTGGGATTCCTAGGGCGAAAAAAACGATATTGAGCCGAACTCCCATCTTCATTTTGGTTTTAGAAAAAAAATGGGCCGCGAAGGCCCATTTTAATTACAATGACACGTTTCATCAACTAAACTAAAAGAGAAAAGCTTTACTCTCCTTGTGAGCAGTATCTTAGTCTCCCTGCCATTGCAATGTGTTTTTACTCCTTATTTACTCAACGACTTCAATTCGATTAGGTTTTTGCAACTTTTAATCTGACTTAGATCATGTTTTTTCGATTTTTGGATCTTTGCCCTACTGTTGATGAATTACAAAAAGTAAACCGTTTTTATAAATAACTGATGATCAGGATAATAAATAGATTTCTTCAGGATGTAGCGTACATTTTTGGACACAAATGTCCAGGTTAGTCCGTTTTCGTGATCTTTATTCAGAGTCAAAAAATGCCTGAATCTTTTATGAGCGGTCAATTTGAAAGGATGTTGTCAGATGCGCTCAACTCCAAAAAGGTGTAGTTTATCCTATAGAAATCAGTGCTTCTATTGGTTTTGCCAATTATCGGGAGACAAATACAAGGATTCCGCTTATTGGAAAATTCCCTTCGAATATTATTTTTTGGAAACAGTCCTTAAAAGGTTTTCCAAATAGCGAATGCTTTGGGGCAACTGTGTTTTGATGTTTGGACTTTCATCTTCGATGAAATAATACTTGATCGAGGAGTTTTTGGCAGCGTCAATTATCGCCGGTAAATCAAGTTGACCAGTACCCAAAGCCACGTCATTTTCCACTGGAGTGCTGCCGGAATAATCTCCCTTTATTCCTTTCTTCAAATCCTTCACATGCATCAACTTGAACCTGTCCCCGTATTTTTCCAATAATTCCACTGGATCTGCTCCTGGATGAAACACCCATAAAACATCCATTTCAAAGCTCACATAGGAAGGATGTGTCTGCGTCACGATATAGTCGAAATAAGTCCCATTTTCGAAGGCTTGGAATTCATATCCATGATTGTGATAGCAGAATTCCAAATCATGTTTTTCCTTGAGGATTTTTCCGGCATGGTTGAAATCCGCAATCGCCTTATCCGCATGAATCTTGGTAAATGGCGCTGTATGCGGGATGTATGCCACTCTTACGAAGCTGGCTCCGAGATTTTTGGCATCGGCAGCCACTGCATCGGGATCTTTTACAAGGGCCTCATAACTGACACCAAAGGAGGTGCAAATCATGTCTCTGTCATCAAGCATTTTCCGGATCGATTTGGAATCACTTCCAAAAAGGTTGGAAAATTCCATGTTTCGTATGCCCAAAGCCTGAATGGTATCCAAGGTCTTGGCAATGTCTTTTTCAAAACTGTGGCGATAGGTGTAGGAAACCATCCCAATCTCAACAGGCATTTGGGTTTTTGGTTTTTGTGCAAAGACGCCAATGGTGCCTGAGCAAATGAAGAGGAGGATAAGTACGGTGCTTTTGATCATGGTTGGGTTATGTAGTGTTATAATATAAATTTCAGGAGTTGTTTTCAAGGCATTTTTTAAAATCTGGTTGATTTTTTCAACAATCAGTCGCTTCTAGAAACCCGATTTATTCAGGTTTTTTTCGGTAGGAATGTTTTGGACTTTCGATTGAAAGCGATTCATTAAGGGGTGTTTAGGTAATTGTAATGCCGATTTTTTGAACCCGTTGGAAAAGAAATAAATATTTCTTCGTTTTCCCTTAACGCAAAATATAATTCGGTCTTTTATCTGAATTATATTTTTAAATTATACACTTGCTTGTCTTATCGAAAAAAACAATATAACTTCAATAACATAATTTATTAACAGGATAAGGATGTTTTTTTCTTTTTTGAATTTTTAAATCAGAATTTAAGAATGCAGCCAAGTCTTTTGATCCATATTTTTCTAAATGGTTTTTGCAATAAATCACTTTCGCAATTGGTTTCGCCGGAAAAAGTCAGCCCGCGTGAATTGGAAAAGTTGGAATACCTGGCAGGTCCGGCATTGTATACTTCGCATGCTTGGATCTGGAAGGAGTGCATCCGATTACTGGCTTTGGGTGGATTCAAGATAGGAATCGGGAGAGGGGATTTGAATGCACTGTACAAGCAACAGGAAAATTGGATGACAAAATTGGGATTCACGGTGGAAATGAATTGAACCTTATAAAACGATAAAATAAAATGGAAGAAAGAAAATCAGATCTCGAAAAGCAAATAGAAAGATTGGCCAAATCCATTGGCTGGATTGATTCAGAATGTGGTAAAATGGATAAAGAAAAAAACCCCGATGTATTGAAATATCCTGAACTTCTAAAAAAGAGGATGGATGCAGAAGAGTTGTTGAGGAGGTACGAGAAGGAATTGGAATTCGAAAGGGCAAGGGAGGCTTCGGGGCCATTCAATCAGCAGGAGCAGGAAATTCAAAATGTGTACACAAAAGGCAATGATATTTATATCTCTGTGCGAGTAAGTTATATTCGGCTTAAAGACAATTGATTTAGTATTGTTTAACCATATAATTATAAGAGCATTATGGATATCATCGATCATTTGATTTATACCGCTTGTACAGATAAGGTAAGGCCAGGCAGTCCAATAATAACCAGCGATTTTATCGGGGCGCCTTTCTCAAGTGGTATCGAGGTACTTCCCGGGGAACCTAGGCCTGAATTGCCTAAACTAAGCAATCAAAATGAAACTTATTCAAATCAATTCCGGCAGGATTTCGTCTCCTACGAAGATTCGGTGGTGCTTGAAAAGGCCATCCAAAAACATTGGTATGATATGATCCATGGGCCAATCAGTGCTTTTGAAATGTTCAAGCCTAAGGATGCACCACCTTATCATTTGATTTATGCCTACCTGATTGAAAACTCTCGCTTGTCACAGATCATGGAAAGGCTGATCTATCTTTACCGCCATGATGAGGAATTGGGAATCGCAAGTGCACAGGATCCTTCCCATAACCAAGCTTTTCTTTGGATACAGAACACAGAGAATTTGTTTTTCAAAACCCTTTCCAACACCAACTACCGAAACATAACGGGAAATCTTCGCCCGAATCCCGAGGGAAGCCGTAGAAATGCCTATTTCAGGATGTTTGGGATGGATCTGGCCTTTGGTGAACCGACTGAAGGTAGCAGTATAGATTATAGTTATATCAAGGCCAAATCCGCGAATAAGGATTTTATCTTCCTTTTCGAGCAGTTTCTTTCCGAACTCTGGCAAGGGTATATCAATGCACAAAATACAAGTGGTGCCAATTCTACGGATTACCAAAGGATCATCGACATGGCCACGAAACTCAGGCAGATGTTGATGGCCAGAAGAGGAAGTACCGGCAATATCCAGCTGTCTACCTATCAATACATGAATCTGTCCAGGGAGGAATATGCATCTGTGGTGATGATGTCCTGGATGTTTTACATTATTTCATACGACAGTCCCTTGGTTTCTTTTTTGGGTTGTCAGGCGAATACTTCGTCCGAAAGACTGGCCAATATCGGTAAAAAAGTAGGGATAGCTTCACACAAAAGGACCCAATCGCTGTTTGATATGGCCGCTCCGATGGCCACAATTCTGAGAAATATAGAGTTTGGGACTTTCGAAATTTCCGCCCCGGATCTTTGGATAAGAAGGGTAATCGAGAGTTCCACAGCGAGCGGATCTTTGGCAGCCTCTGCTGCCCAAAAAGCCGCATTGGTGGACATCTTGATGGTGGTCAACAACTGGGAGAAATCCACAGGCCATAGAATAAAAAATCCTGAGACAAATATCACGGGAAGTGTCAAAATCCTGCCCAATGGAACTAAAAAACAGATGGGAATGAATTAAATTCGAAATATGCATTAGATTTTCTAATAGGATTGAAACTACAAGAAAATCAGGGTTTTGAGAGAATAAGGATAATACCTATACAATGAAGTCAAAAATAACACACAAATCACTGATCATTAAGAAATTATACCCGTGTCATGAATTGGGAATTCATGACACGGGTTAAATAGCCTGGTATCTTGATTTGGAAAAAGGGTGTCAAAATCTCTCGATTTTGATGCTCCTATCCATGATGTGGACAATACCTGCAAGAGCAGATAAAACCGAAATCCAGCTTTCTGTCCAAACACGTTGGGAAACAAAGCTGACTTGTATGAATTGACATTCTTCCATTCTTGATTTTAGGAAGATCTTAATTTCAACGGATGATATTTGATTGGCTTTCTTTAATGAAGCACGGGGTTTTGAAACCGAATCTTTGTCCGTCAGATCGAATGTTGTTTTGTTTCTATAGCTTCATTGTTCGTGCTGCGTACGCAACGAAAGCTTAGTTGTTAGTGGCTGTTGTTCTTTCTTTCAGCATAGCCTTTCTTCGTTTTCGTCTTCGTCATTTGCCAACTTCTCTTTGATACAAGAAGATAATTCTCCGTCTGATAAATCCCTGTCAAAAAGCCATCTCATTTGTGGGTCTGCATACAATTTATTTTTCTCAAATTGTTCAATCCATTTTTCAAATTCTTGAATGAGGTCGGGCTTTTCTATTTTCTTGTGTCCTTGGTTTTTCTTTATCAGTTCCTTTAATTCTGTTGGAAGAGGTCTTGCTTCAACGCCAAAATAATAAAAGTGGCCAGATAGTAACGAATTATATCCACCCAAATCTCTTTGTCTGTTACCTTCATTGTGAACTCCTTTTCTAATTATTGGTTCGCTGTTTGCCGAGTAATCGTAAATGCAGTCCCCAACACGAAGTCTCCAATCTTTTGTATTCCATTTGGGAATTTTGTTGGTTAAGTCGTTTTTACAAAACTCGTCATATTCACTCAATAATTTCTTATCTGTAATTTTCATCGCATACACTATGCTGTCTGAAAAGTCATAAGTTTTATTGTCTTTAAGTTTTGTGTTTTTTGAATCTGTCCCAATAACCCAATCACCTATTTGAGCATTTCTTCTTATTGCAGGTTTACAAATTGTCTATGTGCATAGTCCCCAAAATGGATTTGGAGCCGCTCCATCGTCATTCGTAATATGTATGAGTAAATTCTCGTCATTTTTTCTTTTTAAATGCACCTGCAAGAATGAGTGTCATAAAAGTAATTCCCACTCCAAATAAAATCCACCAAGTCATAATTTTCTGTTTTAAATGTTAATTGTTTATTTCTATATCGTCAGTTACACTTGCTACTAACGTGATTCAGCTTGTAGACGGCGGGCATTTGGAAAAGTTCCCTTCCAACCTACTCTTAACTTTTAAAAGATACTGAATTTCATATTTACTCGGAACCACCCGTTGTATCCTAGGCGATGATATAGCGTGTATTTCCTTTTTCAGAGTTCAATGGAGATTTTTACTTTCCCACCTAATCCTTTTTCAACAATTTCATAAAGGGTTTTCAGTGTCAGATTACTTCCATTGTTTTCAACTCTTGAAATATAAGTTCTCTTTTTATCTACTAATTCCGCTAATTGCTCCTGGGTTAGATTCTTGTCCTCTCTTGCCTTCTTTAATAGCAAACCAATTGTGAAAGACTCAAAATCTCTTTCCAATTCATCCCTGCGTTCGGTTCCTTTGACTCCGTACACATCATCTTTGATTTTTTTCCAGCTCTTCGTATTCATTTCCTTTTCTTTTTTCCTTTTTGAACTTCCTTTTCAGCATAATATTCATCCATCAGTTTGGCAGCAATTTCAATTTCCTTGGTTGGTGTTTTTTGGGTTTTCTTTTGAAAGCCATTGAGAAGTATCACAAGCTTTCCTTCATCGAAAAAACAAAATACTCTCCATATATTAGATGCCAACTGAACCCTTGCTTCATATAGATACGAAGCACAAAGCTTCATTTAACCACTGAATCGCCAATTTTTTGTAGGTGCTGTTAGCGGCTGGCATTCTTTCTGTCGTCTGTTTGTTGTCCATTTTATATTTCTGCAACTCCTGTCATTTCAGGTCTGCCCGTTTGTAAATTTATTTTGTATGTAATTTGTCTTTCTCCTGTGATGAAGGAAAATATTCTGTTTTTTTTAGCGTAAGTATAATGCACAGTTATATTTCCGTCTTGGTCAATTTTGTCAATTTTTGAAACTGTGTCCCAGTTTTCAAGCTCTAAGTCAATGTTTTGTTCTCTCCATAAA
The DNA here is from genome assembly GCF_030656585.1 of Rhodonellum sp. Lineage (NCBI taxonomy): Bacteria > Pseudomonadati > Bacteroidota > Cytophagia > Cytophagales > Cytophagaceae > Rhodonellum > Rhodonellum sp. The sequence goes on along the minus strand of NZ_JAUSPP010000015.1, from coordinate 63,457 downwards.
CCAGTCTGCTCAATTGTCTTTGGAGATATTTCGAACTCAGTCCATTTTTTTGTGTCATTGTCGCAAATAAATAGCAGGTCTTTGTCTCGGTCAGAGCTTGTTTTGAAAATTGTCCATTTAGCAATTTGAATTAATTGCTCGTCTTTGGGTGGTTCAACTTTGTAGAAAGACCCAGAACCAATACTCCTTATGCTATCAAATTTGTCCTTGTAGGAATACTTAACATCATAAATCCAAGAACTAAAGTCGTCATAATAGTGGATTTCACGAATTAATAAGCCTCCAATATTTTGTTTAATTGTGTCTTGATAGGTCTTGTCGGTAAAAACACTTTCTCCACTGTCCTTGCAAGAAAACAGATTAGAAATTATGATTGTCAATATGATAATTGTCTTTAGTTTCATTGTTGTTGGTTTGTCTTCCTATGCTTGCCGCTAACGGTCCTCAGCTTGGAGACGGCGGGCGTTCGGAGCCGTTCTCTTCCAACCTACTCCTAACTTCTTAAAGGTACTAAACTTTCAATTTACTCGGAACCGCCCGCTGTCTTCCAAGGTGATGTTAGCGAAAGTTACTTTTTATCTTTTTACCCAGTTTTCAATCTGGATACCAGAGATTCTTTGAAACTCTTTCAAGTTTTCTGTCACCATTATTAGGTCTTTTTCTATTGCTGTGCATCCAATCAACAGGTCAAAATCACTTATCTGCAAGCCTATTGATCTTAATCGGGCTTTCTCTTTACCATACAGGTAGATTGCGCTAAAAATCGGAAGGATAACAACTTGGTTGGCAAACACCTCAATTAAATCAAGATTTTTTTGAGGGTTCTTACTGTTTTCAGCTCCAAAAACCAGTTCTGCCAAAGTAATTTCTGAAATAGCAAAATTCTCCGTACCTAAATGTTCAAACTTTTCTATCAATCCATACTTGCCTCTTAAAAAATGGACGCAGATATTGGTGTCTAAAAGATACTTCATTCGAAACCAGGATTTTCCGTTCTTTCAATTCTGGATTCTCTAATTTCTTTAATGATTTCATCGGAATCTTTATCATCTTCCCATGCTCCAAAAATGCTTCGCAAATCCACCTTCTCTTCTTCTATATCAAGAGACTCGGTCAATTTAATGATCAGTTTTTTCTTAGAAAGATTATCCAAGCCTTTCAAGAGGCCAAAATACTTTTCTAATGTCTTATTGTTTAAAGTGAGGTTTGCCATACTTTTTTATTCAATTTACGAAATTAATGGTTTGATGGTCAATAGATTTGGAGAATTAAATTCCTAATTCTCTTTTCTTTTTCTGAATTAAGTCTCCCATATCACTCAAATCTTTTACAAAACCAGATGCATTGATAAATACATTTTCTGTGTTGAACAAATAGACTTTGTTATCTCCTTTAACTTTCAATTTATACAAAGGAGGGTAAACAAACTGTATGAGAGAAAGGGATTCCACTTCCATCCAATTTATTTTTCTTTCGTTCCCGCCATTTTTTATTGTTACATTTTGACCTCCTATTTTTACAATTACAAATTTATCCTTAATCGTAATAAATATTAGAAAGCAAACTATTCCTATCATTCCAAAAACTAACGTAGTAACGACGCTTTGTTCCATTTTCTCACCATTTATCCAGAATAACTCGGGGAAGAACCAAGATAAGGTAGACGTAATTAACATTATTACTCCTAAGCCAAGAAACAGATATTTCAGAAAGTGGTGATATAGATTATTGCTTTCCATGTTTTTTTCAATTTTCGCTAACGTTTTGCGTGTATGAGAAGTAGCGGATTTAAAAGCACTTCACTTTCAGTTTGGCAATGACTGTCTTGTCCTGAAATAGCTTTACACTATTGAAGGTAAAAATGAACAAAAAAACCGTAAAAAAACAGGGTAAATATTTTACCCAGGAAGAGCAACATGCGATCATTCAGGAAATGATTTCCAATGGATGTACCAAGAAAGAAATCTGGAGAAAATATACCGGCCAGGAAGAAGAACACGGCCAACTTCTCAGATGGATGAAAAAATTGGGATACCCCAGTGTAGGCCGGGCAATAAGTACTACATTGAACAGCCAAAGAAAAAAAATGCCTGTAAAGAAAAAGATGCCTCTATCCGGTCAAAGTGATGATTCCTTTGAAAACCTCCAGCTCAAAAAAAGAATATTTGAACTGGAAAAACAGCTCATGGATGCCGAGTTGAAGGCTATTGCCTTTTCCACAATGGTGGATATCGCCGAGAAAGAATTTAACATTCCCATCAGAAAAAAGCTCAATACCAAGCCATAGAGACAATGAAAAGCAATTTTCGACACATAGGCTTGGCCAAGTTATGTGGTTGGTTTGGTATAAGCAGACAGGCTTATTACCAATACAACTGGGAGACAATTTCTTCAACACTGGAGGAAGAAATGGTTTTAATGCAGGTCAGGGATATACGTAGCCGCCACCGAAGAATGGGTACACGGAAGCTTTATGAGATACTGCATCCCTTTTTGCTTGAGAATCAGATCAAAATCGGCAGAGACGGTCTTTTTGACCTGCTTTCTGCCAATCACCTTTTGGTACGTAGACGAAAACGGAGAATACAGACGACCAACTCTTATCACAGACTGCGGAAGTACCCAAACCTGATCAGAGAGATGATCCCAACAGCAATCAATCAGATATGGGTAAGTGATATCACGTATTGGAAGCTAGGGGAGATCCATCTGTACATCAGTTTTATCACCGATGTATACTCGCATAAAATCGTGGGCTACCATGTAGGCTAAACAATGGAGACAGTGGAAAGCCTTCATGCCCTCCGAATGGCATTATCAGGCCTGCCTGTCGGTTTTAACGGAGAATTGATCCACCACAGTGACAGGGGTATTCAGTATTGCAGCCAGGCTTATATAAAGATGTTGGAAGATCACTTGATCAGGATCAGTATGACCGAAAATGGGGATCCATTGGAAAATGCCGTTGCGGAAAGAATAAACGGAATCATCAAAGAAGAATACCTTTATAATTACGACATTGATACTCTCAAAGAAGCCAGAGATCTCCTCAGTGAAGCAGTCAACCTGTACAATAGTGAAAGGCCACATATGAGCATCGGAAATTTTACCCCTGACCAGATGCACCATAGCGGTCACAAAATCAAACCCGAAAGACTATGGAGAAATTATTTTCAGCCCAAGATAGAAATGGAGGAAAAATGAAATAGGTTTTCTTAGGAATGGCAGAAATGCATATAAACAGAAAATCCGATAATAAGTGTAAACTCAGTATCGGATCTATATGCAAATCTGGCCGGATTAATCCTAGAGAGTTGCTCCTCAGCATTGCTCTTTTCCGCTTCATCCGGTACGTCAAATGTAAAGTGTTTTCAGGATTAAAAAAAAATGTAAATTCATGGCAGGATTATCTGCTAAATCTGTAAACTTTTTTCAGGACGAGACAAAGTTACTTAAAAGCCCAAAGCTTGAATTTACCACTTTCCCCGCCATAAGTTATATACGCTGTTAGCAACTGGCTTTATTATTCAAAGTGTATTTTCATTCCTTCGTGTGTAGCTTTAAATCCCAAGTCTTCATAGAATTTGATTGCCTTTGGTCTTTTTTTGTCTGTGGTCAGTTGTAATAAATGAGCATTTCGTTCTTTTGCTCTATTTACTGCCCATTCAAACATTGTCTTTCCTATTCCATGTCCTCTTTTGTCTTTTCTTATTCTTACTGCTTCTATTTGAGCTCTAACTCCTCCACGATAAGTCAGATATTGAATAAATGACAATTGTAAAGTCCCGATAATTTCAGAGTTTTCGTTTTCAACAACAATCAGTTCTTGATTTTGGTCAGCGTTTATATTTTCAAAAGCGCTAAGATATTCAGCCGGTAACGGTGTTTGAAAATTTTCCCTCGTTTTTCCGAGTTCATCGTCCGCAATCATTTCCACTATTTCCGAAATGTCATTTCTAGTTGCTTTTCTAAATTTCATTATTGAGTTCTGTTTTTTTAGCTTGTTGCTAACGGGATTCAGCTTGGAGACGGCGGGCATTTGGAAACGTTCCCTTCCAAACTACTCCTAACGTCTTAAAGATACTAAACTTTCTATTTACTCTGAACCGCCCGCTGTATCCAAGGTGATGTTGGGCAACGTTTTTATTTTCTTAGTGGCAATGCATAACATAATATCGTTCTTCATAATGCTTTAAAACTTGTCCTGTTACTGGGTCAATATGCAAAAGTTCTTCATCAGAATAGCACTTTTCTTCGTAAAGAGTATTGAAGACCATCCAATAGTATTTCCTTTCATTATTGTCAAACTCTAGTCGCTTTATTGGATTCTTTACAGATTTTTTTAAACCTTGATTTTTAATAATCTTATCGAGCTGATTTTCATTAAGCCAATCAGACTTTCTTCCTTCTAATAGAAATTTTGGGATTCTATCTAGGTTAATTTCAGACTTCAAACTTAGGTCAGAAGCTAATTGGACAGAAATTCTTTTGTTGACATATAGATATGGAAATTCCGGATGGTATAAAATAAATCTTATGCTTTCCCCATTAACAAAATTTCCTTTTGTCTTTTTCCCTTTGTTGATGTTTTCCCACCTAGTTTTGCCCGTTCTACTTTTGTATTCATAGTAAGAATCTGGGTCAAGTTTGAAAAAATAAAATAGGTCTTCGCCAACAGCTTTTTTTAAATGAAATTCAGCCTTCTCTATTACTTCAGAAGTTAGATAAGTCTGGGAATAGATTGGCGCACTTATAAAAACTAGAAGCAATATGTTTAGTAATCTTTTCATTTAATTAAGGTCAATTTTGGAGGTCCACCGCCATGTAAATGACTTTCAGGATAAGTCAATTCCCAAACAATGCCATTTTTATCTTCATATTGCTTTGTCCATCCGTCTTCACTTACTTTTATTTCCTTTAAGCTGTTTTTTATCATAGTATTGATTAAGAAGCAATTGGAATCAGGAATAACTTCTCCATTTTTAAAAATCCACTTTCCAATTATTTCCTTTTCCATTCATTGTGTTTTTTAAGATTGCTCTTATTTCGGTCGTTGGTCTTCTGAAATGTTGCCCAACTTGTTTATTCCTTCGGTTTTTCCATATAAACTTTCCACTATTGGATCGATAGATACGGTTTTGTTGGTTTTATTTTTAAAGATCGTCAAAAGGGCTTTTAATCTTTTGAAGACTTTTTTGGCTTACGTGGGTATATATTTCAGTTGTTTTACTGGAGTTGTGACCCAATAGTTCTTGGATAAACCGCAAATCTGTGCCTGATTCGAGCAAATGGGTCGCATACGAATGTCTTAACCAATGCAAAGTAACTGGCTTCTTAATTCCGGATTTTTTAACCGCAGATTTTAACACTTCTTGAAGACTTGTTGGACTGTAGGTCTGTCCCGAGATAGCTCCTTCAAACAAATACTCTTTTGGCTTTCCGTAATGATAGTATTCCCTAAGCATCCCGATCACTTTGGCACTGATCGGTACCATACGGTCTTTGCCGCCTTTTCCCTGGTTGATGCGTACCATTCCTCTTTGCGAATCGATGTCAGTGAGTTTGAGATTCAGGAGTTCTCCTCGTCTAAGTCCGCATGCGTAGATCAGGCTCAGCATTGTCCGGTGCTTCATGTTTTGGTGGGCTTGCAGGATGGTTTTCACTTCTCCTTTACTGAGCACATGGGGTAGGAGTCGGGGCTGTTTTGGTCGCTCAATCTCCTTCGGTTCCAATTTTCTTTTTAGTCGGTTAGAAAAATAAAGCTTCACTGCATTGATCACCAGGGATTGGAAGGAGGCAGAGTATTTTCTTCTTATGATATAATTTTTATGAAAGGATTCCAAGTCCTCATTGGTAATCTGTTCAGGATTTTTATTTCCGACAAACCGGAAGAAGAGCCCTAGCCCGCCTGTGTAGTTTTTGATGGTGGATTCTGAATATCGCCTGTTCCGCATCCAATCGGTAAAGTGTTGGATCTCCAGAGCCAACGCTGGAGCCAATGTCGGTAAAGCTTCCGGTGTGGTCTCGATTTCCACCTTTTTAAATCCGGAATAGTCCAACCAAGCCTTGCCTTTGAAAATAGCCAGCAAATCTGGAAGGACAGCATCGGAATAGGGGATTGTCCAAGCTTTCAGAGACGGTTTCCAGTCAGCGCCTGCAAGGGTCTTTACCAATTCTTTCAATTCAAAATCAAAAGGGAACTCCAGCAGCACCAATTGCTTTTTTTGAAACGCAGCATTTTTGATAAAAATAGTTTTCATGGGCCCTCCAAAAAATTTATCTCAAAGTAAGTAAAAAAAGCTTAATTCTATGATTTGACTTTCTTTTATCCTTGATTTTTGGAGAGTTTTAATTCCAAACCCATACACTATTTTTTCTCCAACACAAAAAGCAATCCTTCTTCCACACCCCTGATTTCGGCCAATCCCTTTAACCTTCCGATGGCCGAATAGCCTGGGTTGGTGGTCTTCTTCAGATCATCCAGCATTTGGTGACCGTGATCGGGACGCATGGGAAGGGATTTTTGCCTTTTTTGCTGGATTTTGAGGATTTCCTGGATGACCTCCACCATCGGCACATCGCCTTCCAAGTGGTTGTCTTCGTGAAAATTTCCCTCAGCATCCCTTTTGGTACTTCTCAAATGGATAAAATGAATATGGTCGCCAAATTCATCCACCATCGCCGGCAGGTCATTGTCAGCCCTGACACCAAAAGAACCTGTGCAAAAGGTCAAGCCATTGTAGGGACTTGGATTGTCCTTTAGCAATCTTCTTACATCATTGGCGGTACTGAGCACCCTGGGCAAACCGAAAATATCAAATGGCGGATCATCTGGATGGATCGCCATGTACACACGGTTTTTTTCTGCAACTGGGATGATCTCATCCAAAAACAGGCGTAAGTTGTCGGCCAATTTTGCCCGATCAATCCCCTGATAGGTATTGAGTGCTTCTTGGAATTGCTCCACCGTATAGCCTTCCTCAGATCCCGGAAGTCCCTTGATCACGTTGGTGACGATCAGGTCTTTTTCGTCTTCTGGCAAACCTTCAAAATAAGCCTTTGCTCTGATCAATTCTTCCTGAGAATATTCCTTTTCAGCATTTGGCCTTTTGAGGATGAAAAGATCAAATGCCATAATTGCATTCTTTTCAAATCGAAGGGCTTTAGCACCATTCGGGAGGGTGAAGGACAAGTTGGTCCTGGTCCAGTCCAGAATCGGCATAAAATTATAGCAAACCGTATGGATTCCCGCCGAAGCCAGGTTTTCCAAGGTGGTTTTATAGGCGTTGATGTAGGTTTGGAATTTTCCTGATCGGGTTTTGATCTGCTCGTGTACGGGCACAGATTCCACCACTGACCATACCAAGCCAGCCGCTTCAATCAGGGATTTCCTTTTTTGGATTTCCTCCTTTGTCCAGACTTCACCATTGGGAATGTGGTGGAGGGCATTGACGATCCCTGTGGCACCGGTTTGCCTGATATCCGCCAAGCTGACGGGATCATTGGGCCCATACCAGCGCATGGTTTGTTCCATTTTATATGTCATGGGTTCATTGTTTTTTGATTGGAAATAGGAAAGAAGAAGGGCGAAATAGTCTCGAAATCATGCAGAAATAAGGTAGAATTGAATTTATTCTCTGGGCCCTCAAATCCGCTTTTTCTGTGACTCAAATTCAATTTTTGCCTAAGGCCTAGATCTCAAGGGTTTTTACTGTTTTACTTTATTCATCTAAACGCCGCTATACGCACTGAATCCACCGTCGATCGGGATGATGGTCCCAGTGACAAACAGAGAAGCATCGCTGCAAAGCCACTGGAGCACGCCGAGTAGATCCTCAGGATTTCCAAATCGGCCCATTGGGGTATGACTGATAATCTGGTTTCCCCGCTGTGTAAGACTTCCGTCTGTTTCAGTGAGGAGCGTACGGTTTTGTTCCGTCAGGAAAAAACCCGGCGCTATGGCATTGACCCTGAATCCTGCGCCATGTTTTTGGTTGAGTTCCACAGCCATCCACTTGGTCAGGTTGTCGATCGCTGCTTTGGCGGAGGCATAACCCAACACCCGTGTCATGGGGCGGGAAGCAGCCATGGAGGAGATGTTGATGATATTTCCTTTGTCATTGGGCAGCATCAGGGGAAGGAATGCTTTTATGGGGAGAAAAGTCCCAAGATAATTGAGGTCCATGACTTTTTTGACATCCTCTGCGGACAAGTCTGCTACGGTCTGATCAGGTCTGACGACTGCGCCAGGCATGTTTCCTCCGGCCACATTGATGAGGACATCAACGGTCCCGTGGGTGTCTTTGATTTTTTGTGCTGCATGTTGGAGATCGGATTCTTGGGTGACATCAGCGATAATGCCCAAGGCTTTTCCCCCAGAAGCTGTCAATTCACCGACAAATTCATTTACTTTTTCGGCGTTTCGGCCGAGTACGATGACATCTGCGCCTTCGGCTGCAAGATGCTGCGCCATTGCCTTTCCCAAGACACCAGTGGCTCCGGTTACGATGATTTTTTTGTTTTCAATTGAAAATAGAGGCATGAAAATATGTTTTTATTCTTTTGGAAAGTTAAAGTATGATTTTGCATTGTGGTAGCTAATATCTGAAATGATTTTGCCCAGCCATTTTTCGTCCGCCGGCAATTCTCCGTTTTCGACATCTTTTCCGAAAAGATTGCAAAGGATCCTGCGGAAATATTCGTGTCTTGGGAAAGACAAAAAGCTCCTGGAATCCGTCAGCATTCCCACAAAGCAACTGATCATTCCCATATTGGAAAGGGTATTCATTTGTCTTTCCATTCCGTCTTTTTGGTCGAGGTACCACCAACCCGATCCGAACTGTATTTTTCCTTTGAAAGCACTGCTGCTGAAATTCCCGGCCATGGTCGCAAAGATCTCGTTGTCCTTGGGATTGAGGTTGTACAGGACGGTTTTGGCCAACTGATCTGTTTTGTCCAATTCATTCAGGAATTTGGCAAGGGGATAGGCTTGGTTAAAATCCCCGATGGAATCAAAACCCGAGTCGGGGCCCAGCAGCTGCAACATTCGGGAATTGGCATTTCTTAATGCGCCCAAATGGTATTGCTGTGTCCAACCTTTTCCATGGTACATTTTTGCCAATTCCAACAAGGTTTTGAATTTGAAAAACTGGATTTCAATGTCTGAAAGGGGCAGTCCATCTTTGGCTTTTTTAAATAAATCCTCGATGCCAAAGGTGTTTTTCTCAAAATAATAAAGTCTTTCCAATCCATGATCGGCTAGTCTTCCCCCATGGAGATGGAAATAATCCACCCGCTGCTGTAGCGCTTCCAGTAAATCTTGATAGGTATTGATTTTGACTTTTGATGCGGAAGCCAGTTTGTCGAGGTAAAGGACATATTGATCCGGATTCTCGACCGCAAAAGACTTATCGGGTCTAAAGGCCGGGAACATCCCAAGGGCATTTCCTGATTTTTTGAAATCCTGGTGCGCCTGCAGGTCATCCGCAGGATCGTCTGTGGTGCAGACAATCTCCACATTCATTTTCTTCAGCAACATCTGGCTGCTGCTTTCCGGGCTGGCGATGATTTTGGAAGTGTAGTCATAAATTTCCTTTGCATTGTCAGGGTTCAGGGATTCGGTGATGCCGAAATACCGCTTAAGCTCCAGGTGGGTCCAATGGTAAAGCGGATTTCTTAAAGTATAGGGTAGGGTGTAGGCCCACTTTTCGAATTTTTCTTCATCAGAGGCATTTCCGGTGATGAAATGCTCGGGAATGCCCAAGGTTCTCATGGCCCTCCATTTGTAATGATCTCCCGCCAACCAAATTTGAGAAATGTTGTCAAATACTCGGTTTTGGTGTATGTCTATGGGCGATAAGTGGTTGTGGTAGTCTATGATCGGTTGGTCTTTGGCGTATTCGTGGTACAGGATTTTGGAAAATTCACTTTCCAACAAGAAATCTTCATCCATGAAGCCCTTTTGGGTGCGGCTATTTGAAATCCTCATAGGTTATAAAGGTTTGTTAAGGTATAATTTTAACGAATTTACGCTGCTTTTCCCGCCAAAGGGCTGTAATTTATCATGCAATCGATTCCGTAAACTAGTACTTCTCTTGTTTATGATTCTTTCAGATTTCAGGGGACACCTAGGTCCTTGACTTTAAAATCGTCAGGTATTCGGGTATGCTCAATCATATGAAGAAAAGGTTTCCACCGATTGTTTTTGACAGCGTTTACAACCTTGTGCAGCGATAGATTTGATTTTTAGCTTTAATTTCACAAGATTTAAAGAAGATATTCCAGAAAAGGATGTCCACTATCAGTGATTTTGGGCAAAGAAAAACACAGAATGAACGAAATCAACATCAAATATTTAGCTGAGAGATTAAAAATGTCCCCCTCGACCGTTTCGAGGGCGCTCAATGACAGTTATGAAATCAGCGAACCCACCAAAATCAAGGTGAAAGCCCTTGCGAAAGAACTCAATTACCAGCCCAATCCCTACGCGAGAAGTCTGAGGAATCACAAAAGCAAAACCATTGCAGTGATCATTCCAGAAAGGATCAACAACTTCTTCAGCCAGGTAATCGACGGAATCGAGGACATCACACAAGAATTGGGTTATCATCTTTTGGTGTACAATTCGCATGAGGATGTTGAAAAAGAGCGAAAGATCATTTCTTTTTTATTGAATGGGAGGGTAGATGCCATCGTGATGTCGGTATCCAGCCAGACCTCCACGATCGACCATTTGGAGATGTTGCATCAAAAAGACATTCCACTGATATTTTTTGACCGAATATGCCAAGAAATCCCAACGACAAAATTCATTACCAATGATTATGAAACCGGCTATCAGGCAGCCGTTCACTTGATCGAAGGGGGATGCAAAAAAATATTTTTCTTATTGTTGTCCAAAGAAATCTCGATAGGTAGAGAGCGCCTGAAAGGATACCGTCAAGCTTTGATGGACCATAATTTGCCTTTTGCCGAAGATTGGGTCATCCAGTGTTCACAATCCGAGGAAGCAAATATCCAGCAGATGACGGCGCTCTTGTACAGCATGGAGCGGCCGGACGGGATTTTGGCCTCCGTCGAAAAGCTGGCCATTGCCACGTATCATGCCATCCGAAAAACAAAGTTAAGAATCCCACAGGACCTCAAAATGGTCAGCTTTTCCAATATGCGGATTGCCGAATTGTTGAATCCTCCCTTGACCACCATCTCTCAGCCTGCTTACGAAATCGGTCTGGAATGTGCAAAATTGCTGATGAAAAAACTGACTCGGAAAAATCAACCCGATTTGGAAAACAAAGTAATTGTACTGCCCTCCAAAATCCATATCAGGGAATCCTCCAAAGGATAAAAAAAAAGGCCAATCTTTCGAAAGGCCTTTTTTTAATGCAATATGATCTAATCAATAACCAGGGTTTTGGGGGAAACTGCTGGCATTGCCTTCTGTTCTATCTATTTGGTTTTGTGGAATTGGACGCAAGACATGGAATGGCTGAATACCTGTTGCCTGTGGATTGTGCAATTTTACGCGATCCAAAAGGATTCCCCATCTTTTAAGATCCAGCCATCTGTGCTGCTCACCCAAAAGCTCACGCGCTCTTTCTTCAATGATCATTTCCATGGTCATCTGGGCTGGAGTGATCAGCATGGAGGCTTCTTTTCCCGGAAAAGCAGCTCTGGTTCTTACAGCATTCACATTTGCCGTGGCTTCAGCTATCTTATTCAACTTCAACTGGGCTTCAGCCAGCAACAGATAGGTTTCTCCTAATCTCATGCCTATATAATGCCGACCACCTTCAAATTGGGTCAAATCGACTCTTCCCGGATCCAGATGCTTTTTAAGGGCCGGAAATAAACGCTCATCGTATCTGCTTGGTACCAAGACCTGATAGGGTTTTTTTGCCCTTTCGGATTCACTCATTTCAAAGCCTGGATCATAAATCGCCGTGTCGCCTAAGGAAAAATTAACCGTTGGTTTTGACTTGTCGAAATTGGTGTTGAAGGTTCCCGGATTGTTGGACAAATAGACTTGTTTGAAGGATCCTTGGTATCTGCTGTCATTTACGCGGTCTGCAAAAATAACGTTCAAGGTGTAATTGGTGGGCTTAAACCTTTTGAAGGGTCTTCCATTCTGAGTATCCCTTCTCATACCCGGCTGCACATCGTATTCCATCAGGAAAAAAACATGTGAATTGTTTCCCCCACCATTGGTCAGAGGGCTTCTGGTATATTGGGCCGAAAAGATAATCTCGTCATTGGTTTCATTCCCAAAAGCATGAACATCTGCAAAGTTATTCAGTAATCTAAAACTATAGTCGCTGATCACTTTCTGGAACAAAGGTTCCGCCTTGGCATAATCATCATTGGCTGCTGCTTCTGAGGTAGCTTTGGTGATGTACACCTTACCCAATAGATTTTCCGCAGCTGGGCGTGTGACTCTTCCATAATTTGCAGATTTGGAAAGTGGCTCCAGATCAGGAATGGCTTCTTCCAAATCTTTGATGATTGCCGCATACATCTGCGGGACGGTCGCCCGACTTACCTGATTGGAAGGAATCACCGATTCGGACAACTGAAGGTCTATTCCCCCGAATAGTTGGGTCATGATAAAGTAATGATGCGCCCTGATGAATTTGACTTCAGCGACCCTTTGCTTTCGGATTGTTTCTGACAAGCCCGTCACATTGGGGGCTCTTTCGATCACCGCATTGCAGGTATTGATGCCTTGGTAAAACTGATCCCATAATTCTCTTGCATGTGCATTCTGACTGTCAAAGTCAGAGGTGTAGAAGTTCATGAATTTGAAAGAACCATCTGCACCATTGGTATAGGTATCCGTACCAAAAACACTGAAATTATTACCTCTTTCCGTGCCGTACCAAGCCCTTATGGAACTGTAGGCCGCATTGACACCGTCATTTAAACCGCTGGCTGTGTTGAGGTAATTGTTTCCCACATTCGAGATTACATTTTCCTCCAGGATATCCTCACAGGCCTGAGTGCCCATCAAAGCCAATCCCAGTATTCCTATTCGGGAATATCTTTTTATAGAATTATATATAATTAAATTTTTCATTTTTTCAGGTGTTTTAAATTTTGACAATTAGAAACGGGCGTTGATACCAAAAGTATACTGCGTCACTGCAGGTGCAATGTTGGAGTTGATGACCCCACCTTCTACGCCTTGCTCACCATCAATAAATGTTTCTGGGTCTATACCCTTATGAATTCTCCTATATTCCGAGAAAATAAACGGCTGCTGCACACTGCTGTAAATTCTCAAACTTTCCATACCCAGCTTGGCCGCCACATTGGCAGGAAGCATATAACCCAAATTGATATTCCTTACTTTCAGGAAAGTTCCATCAAAGTATTGTAGTGAGGAGGAATATTTTGGGAACTCTTGGTTTTGGTTCGGGCGTGGATAATCGTTGGTTGGATTGTCAGGCGTCCAGTAATTGACCGCAAGGTTATTGTATCTTCCAGCCAAAGCATTGAAACCTCCTGTATGAAATGCACTTTGGATCATCGAGCCAAACCTTCCAAAAACAAAGAAGGAGAAATCTATGCCTTTATAGGAAAATCTATTGGTGATACCACCTGAGAAATCAGGAACGGGGGAACCCAAAACCTGTCTATCATCAGCATTGATTCTGCCATCCCCATTGGTGTCCTGAATGCGTATTTCCCCGACGCGGTCACTAAAAGTCAGTGCTTCATCAGCTTGATTGGTTTGCCAGATCCCTAATTTTTTCCAATCAAAGAAAACAGTTATCGGTTGGCCGATAAACCTTCCTGCTCCAATATCATCACCGTTTGACAATTCAAGGATTTCCTCCCTGTTTCGGTTGAAAATAAAATCAGTAGACCATCTGAAACCTCTTCTATCAATGTTGATGGTAGACAAGGTAAGTTCGATTCCTCTGTTTTGGGTTTTACCCACATTGGTTGTAAAACCTCCAAATCCAGTGGAATTCGGAAGGGGCTGTGGAGCCAAAAGGTCAGAAGTAGTGGTCACATAATACTCCAATGTACCAGAGATTCTTCCCTGACTCAACACAAAATCAAGTCCGGCATTCGCAGTGGTTGAAGTCTCCCACCTTAAATTCGGATTTCCGATGGTGTTGGGTCTATACCCAAAAGCGGCAGTGTTTCCGAAGGCATAGGAAGTTCTTGCCAACAAAGGCTGCGTCTGATAAGGATCTATACCCTGATTTCCAATCGCACCATAACTGGTTCTTAGTTTCAATTGATCGATAAAGTTATTGTCCTTTATAAAATTTTCATCACCTAAATTCCAGGCCAAGGCCACAGAAGGAAAATAACCAAATCTGTTGTTTTCACCAAAACGGGAGGAACCATCTGCACGCATGGTAGCGGTAAACATGTATTTTCCTTTATAATCATAATTTAACCTGCCCATAAAAGATAATAATGTCCATTGGATGAGGTTGGTTTCCACACTGGTGATCTGACTGGCATCATTCAACCTGTGCCACAACTGTGATGCTGCGGGTACACCTAACACATTGATATTGCTAAACTCTCTGTTGTCTTTCTGCAAGGATTGAAGCCCTGTGAAATTGAAAGTGTGTGCTTCCTTCAAGGTCTTTGTGTAGGAAATAATATTTTCCAAGGTGTAATTGAACTGGAATTCTTCCTGTATGCTTGCAGTTGGATCTCCGCCTCTTCTTGCGTTTGTTTGACGGCCGGTAAACCTTCCATATCTTCTGATGGTGATATCCGGGCCGAAATTCATCCTATAGGACAATCCTGGTGCGATATCATAAACACCATAGATACTGTTGAAAATCCGATAGCGTTTTTGTAGATCAACTTGGGCACCTGGTACTATTTCTGCCAAAGGATTGGTTCTTAAACCATCCTGGGTGGGTTGGAAATTGATGGAGCCGTCATCGTTGAAGGTCTTACCAAGAGGGTTTTCCTGTAAAGCTCCACCGAGTGGATTGAAATTCTCCCCATTTCTTTCGCTATAAGTAGTTAAAGTGGATGTACCGATTCTGATTTTATCATTGATCTTGTGATCAATGTTGGCTCTGAAGGAATATCTCGAAAAATCCTGGTTTTTCACCACTCCCACATCATTGAAAAAGTTACCGGAAATGTAGAAGGTTGTTTTATCGCTTCCTCCTGATACACCCACTTGATGACTTTGGATATTTCCTGTTCTGGTCAAGGCATCAATGTAGTCAAAACTTCTGCCTAGACGGATGCTTTCCAATTCATTCGGTTCGAACAAAGCCTCATCAGTTGTATATTGGTTGTTGGCTCTTCTTGATTCTCTTTTGTATTCAGCAAATTCTTCCCCGTTGAAGTTTTCAATTCTCCCTAAACTGCTGTTGACACCATAGTAAGAATCAACAGATACCACCGTTTTCCCAACTTTTCCTCTCTTGGTGGTGATGATGACGACTCCATTTGCTCCCCTTGATCCATAAATGGCGGTGGCCGATGCATCTTTCAAAACTTCCATGGACACGATGTCCTGAGGATTCAAGTCATTGATACCCCCTGCGATCGGGATATTGTCCACCACATACAAGGGATCGTTTCCTGCATTGAACGATCGCCGTCCCCGGATTCTTACCTGTGGCGCTGCCCCAGGCTTACTTCCTGCCTGTGTCACATCCACACCGGATGCTCTTCCCTGCAATGCCTGTCTCGCATCCGTGATGGGGAGCTCTCCGATTTCTTTTGAACCCACGGATGAAATCGCCCCTGTCAATTGGCTTTTCTTGACCGTTCCATAACCTACGACAATGACCTCTTCCAAATCGGAGAGATCAAGGGCAAGCTTGATGTTGATGATGGATTGGTTTCCTATCGTCACTTCCTGTGGCACAAAGCCGATGAAGGAGAATACCAAAACGCCACTTTGAGGTGCGCTAAGTGAATAGTTACCATCCAAGTCTGCGGCGGTGCCGATGGTGGTGCCTTTTACAAGTACGGTTGTTCCTGGCACGGGATCTCCGCTTTGATCTGTTATTTTACCCGTAATGGTCCTGTTCTGCCCATAGGCCTGAACGCTGAGGGTAAAAAGGAATAACAAGATTCCTATTTTTTGGTAAATGAATTTTATCATGTCAATTGGGTTATTGGGTTGGTTAATTTTTTTGCGATCAATGGAAATCCTCACTCTTTCTGTTTCATCCTTTTGTGTTTTTAAGGTGTGTTATATTTGTTATAAGTCGTGTTTAATAAAAGTATATTTGTCTGAAGGCAGATGTTCAGGTATAATTCTTTTAAAATATTCAATAAATTAGCGAAAATATGTGGTGCTGTCCAACAAAGAAAATAAAATATTACGCAATCGATTGCGCAATATTTTCGCTGAATAAATTAGATTTTGACCTGCAAAATTATCAATTGACCGTCTACCCAAAGGATCAGCTGCTTTGATTGGTCCAATCTTCATTAAATTCGCTTCTGTTTTTTTCTGCTTTTCGGTTTTATTTTGTTCAATATTTTTCAGAATCAAAGAACAGAAGCGGTCATCGGTATTCAAGTACAATCCTTTCTTTTGTGTTTTTTTCAATCAAAGGAAAGCCCTTCACCAAACTTAAAAAGTGCATATCCTGAAGGTTTCAAGTGTCCCGGTACATCCGATTGGTTTTCCAAAACCGCCTGAGTGGAAAGAGGTGTGGTCAAAGGCATTTTCCCGGTTGGGGAGAACTTCCCTGTCATAATATCTAAAATGGCATCTGATGAAGTGCCGAATGTGGCCAATACCGTTTTCACGTTTTCATTATAGATTTCCTCAATTATCCAAGGGCTCGTATAATTGATGAGGACCACTGTGGGTTTGGTTGAGGTGATGCTGTTCACATGGTTTACATCAATTTTGCAATCCGACAATTTGAGGGAAAGTGGCTGATCAGTGGAATTGAACAAGCTTGTAAAAGTGGGTGTCAACCATAAGATGACCAAATCAGCTTCTTCTTTTGAGCCCACAAAATCCAGTGCCCAATGGTTGGCCGTCGGTTGGATGACTGTTATGGGATTGTCGGTTCGCCCATTGTCATAATAGGATTCAAAGTAAACTTTCGTTTTGGGTGCCATTGGAAGAGTTTGGTTGTCATTCCTCAGCAATACAATGGATTTTCTCATGGCCAGATCTCCCTTGGCTTGAAAATCAGCATTTCCTACGATTTTTTCGGCGGCAGCAACATCCACAAAGGGGTCCTCGAACAAGCCCAATAAGAATTTCTCCTTCAATAATCTGGCAATGGATTCGTCAATGCGCGCTTCTGAAACCAATCCGTTTTTTACCGTTTCAAGCAATAGGGTGGGGTCTGCCGTTCCGGAAAATAAATCGACACCACTTTCCAAGGCTCTTTGATAGCGTTGATGGATCGAAAGTTCTTCTACTCCCCAAGGCATCATTTCTATGGGACCGGTATCTGAATTGACGATTCCCTGAAAACCCATTTTATCTCTTAACAAATCTTTGATTATGGCTTTATTGTAAGCAAATGCCACTTCCTCGTATTCTGTCCCGATTGGTTTTGCATAGTAGGGCATGATGGAAGAAGTCCCGGCATCGATGGCCGCCTGAAATGGCTTGAGGTGATATTCGAACATGTTTCCTGGATAATGTTGATCCTGACCCCAAACAAAATGTGGATCATGTCCCGCTACTTGCGGACCTCCGCCCGGAAAATGTTTTGTGGTCAATGCAACCGACCCAAGCCCTAATTTTTCCCCTTGAAAACCCAACACCACTTCTCGGATCATGTCCGCAGCAAGATCTGCATCCTCGCCAAAAGTCCCCTCATTTCTTTGCCATCTCGGCTCAGTGGCGAGGTCTGCCATATATTGATATCCTTTTCGGAGGCCGACAGCTGCCCATTCCTGTCTTGCTATTTCTGCAAATTCTCTCGTCAACGGTAAATCACGCATGGCCGCCAATCCCAGTTCCCCTGGCCACTTGGAAAAAACAGTTGTGCCCTGGCTCAGTCCAATGGAGGCGTCCACGGTGATATGGTTTCGGGGGTTGGAAGCAACGATTGCAGGTATGCCCAAACGGGAATTTTCGCACAATTCCTGGAGATTGTTGCTCCATTCCGCCATGATTTTTGTGGACGTATTGGCCCGCAAGATCAAGTGGCGCAAATGCAATTCGGTAATCCCTTTGGTCGTGCCGGCAGCCATCATCATGGGATAGGGGAGTGGTTTCCTGGTAAACATGTTCATTTCCTGGACAAGGTCTTTCTCATTGAACCCCTTAGAAATCTCGGCCTTTGGAGCCCCTTGCTCGAAAGAAAAATCCCCCGCCAACCGGGTGGTGCTGATCAGCATAAAACCGATTTTTTCTTCCAAAGTCATTCGTTGGATAAGGTCACTGATCCTATCTTCTACAGGCAAGCGCCAATCTTCGTAACCATCAATTTTCCCGTTTTTGTTCAAGTCTTTGAAAAGGAAACCCTCCTTTTCCAATAGCTCGACATTCTTATATCCCAATTTGATCTGGGCGGATTGTTGTGCTGTGGCGTTCCCTAATGAGAAAATGAATAAAAGAGTAACGATAAGGGTCTTTTTGATTTTTAGCTTGTCCATAATGGCGTTGATATGTAATTTCCTGAATGGAATTAAATTCTTTTTAATTGAATTTAAGAACAATTAAATTTTATATACTTGACTAAAATAAAACAATAGTATGGAAAATAGTCAAATTTGAATTTTTTTAGTTACGGAAACGATTTCGGTTTTTGAACCCAAAATAGGTGTCTGGATTCCTAAAAGGGCTTGAACCTAAATAAAAACAGATTATTTGGGGATTAAGGCAAATTACTGATATTGTGAAGTCAAAAAATGCAAAGAACGGAAGCGTATCAGGTGATTTCAGACTGGAATTGAATTGATAATGCATGACTCGGGATAAACCCGAAATATGCAATAGGTTTTCAAATGGGATTGAAATTGAAAGAAAATCAGACAATTGGGAGACCAATTCCTGACACCGATATGGCGATGTCAATACAAGTCAACAGCGGACTAATGATCAGATCAATACAGTATTGAAAGGCATTCGCAAGGCATAAAAAGGGTAAAATTCGTTTTTGGTCAAAAAAAAGCACTGGACCTTTTCAGATTCAGCGCTTTTTCCAACAGGTTCAAGTGGTTTTAGATTTTTGGCTCCCAGCCTTTTTCATACTCCCTTGACCAAAGGGACATGGCTTTTGGATTGTTCAAAATATGACCGTTTTTTGGATCACATTCGAAGTTTTCCTTTGTGCGGGAGGAGATGTTGGCCAAATGGCAGAGCAAAGTGCTTTTTGCGCCTTCATCGATAGGGGATTTTTGTGTGGCTTTTCCCCTTATGGCATCGAAGAAATTGATCACGTGGTCCGTGCTCGTATCTCCGCCACCACCAAGATTGGTGCTTCCTTCAATACTTCCAGACACTTTTTCTTCAATCATTTTTCCTGAAATGTCGAACAGCTGATATTTCCCTCTGTCCACCATCACGGATCCTTCGGTGCCGAAAATAATCGTGCCCCGGTCTGCGCCATAGGTTTTGTAATTGTTGCGGCTTTTTCCATCCCACTGGATGGTCTTGTCTCCTTCAAATTTGAAAGTGGCCAACATCGTGTCGTACATGGTCCAACCGTCGTTGACGTAATGGTACTTTCCAGAATCTACTGTCACTTTGTTTGGAAAGTTTGTCTGGAGTGCCCATCTGGCCACATCGAGTTCGTGCGTGGCATTGTTGCCGGTTTCGGCAGTGCCAAAATCCCAGCCGTACCAATGCCAATTGTAATCCCAGGTGTCATGCATGTACGGCTTTCTGGGAGAAGGCCCTTGGAACAAATCCCAATCCAAGCCTTCAGGAGCATTTGCGGCTTTTGGAACCGGAGATTCGCCTCTGTTATTGGTGTAAAATGCTGTTGCCATATAGGCGTTTCCGATGATCCCGTTGTGGATCTTGTTGACGATTTCGATGGTATGATCGGATGATCTTTGCTGGTTGCCCATCTGCACGACCTTCCCATATTTCTTTTGGTACTCCACGAGCAATTCACCTTCTCGGGGATTGTGGCTGCAGGGTTTTTCCACGTAGACATTTTTGCCGGCCTCAAGGGCAAGCCAGGTTCCCGGTGCATGCCAATGGTCTGGTGTCGCATTGATGATCGCATCGATGTCTTTGTCTTCGATGACTTTGAAAAAACTGTTTTCCAGTTTGGGAATGTAATCGATATGCTTGGAGAAATTGGCGGCAGCCTTTTCTCTTTGGGATTTCATCACATCACAGAGATAGACGAGATTGACATTGCTGCTTTTCAGACCAATGGGTTGGTAAAAGGCACCAAGTCTTCTTCCAAGACCGATGATTCCGATGTTCAGTCGGTCATTTGCACCAAGAATGTTTCCATAGCTTTTTGCAGAAAACCCGATGGCTCCCAATGTGGAAAGTCCGGCAGTGGCCAAGGTGGATTTCTTGATGAAATCCCTTCTTGAATGGTTCGATTTTTTCATATATAATGGGTTCTTGTCAATCCTATTTGCAAGTTGATCAGGTTTATTTCAAGGTTTTGATTTTGATATTCTTGTAGCTTACCGCATCGCCATGATCCTGAAGGAGGATGTGTCCTTCTTCGGCTTCACCGAAATTTTCCCAGACGCTGTATTTGCTTTTGGCAACCAAGTCCCTGTATTCCTGAGAACCTCTTTGGAACTCCAGCACTTTTACACCATTGAGGTAATGTTCCACTTTATTGTCAGGATAAACGACCACACGGCCCGTATTCCATTGGCCAATTGGCTTGACAAATCGGGGTTGTTTGTTCGCCTTGATCAAGTCATAAAGCGAAGCGAGCGTTCTGTTTCCCTCAAATCCCATTTTGGCATCGGGATGTTTTTCATCATCCAGCACCTGATATTCCAAACCGATGGCGGAACCCTGGTTTTTTTCTGAAAGGGTCACAAAATATTTTACGCCACTGTTGGCGCCTTCGGTCAACTTAAAGTCAAAAGTCAGGTCGAATGCTTTGTATTTTTCCTTGGTGACAATATCCCCATAAGAGGTGGATTCACTTCCGTCAGAAGCCTGCATCGATAATATGCCCTCTTTGATGTTCCATCCTTTCTCGGGAAATGTTTCCTTGTAAGCACCGATCCACCCTTCGGAAGATTGGCCATCGAAGAGCAGTTTCCAGCCCTTGCTTTTTTCGTATTCGGTCAAGTCATTCAATTTGGTATTGGTCACGAAGACATCCCCTTCAAAAGGTGTGGGTTCCAGATTTTCGGTTTTGACCCTGGCATTTCTGAAATAGGTCATTTTACCTTCATCTTCCGGATTTTGAATGCTGTGCACCTGAAGACCGATGAATCCCTTTGCATCCACATCATCCACGACATAGGCAACTTCTTGTCCATTGATCCAGGATTTGATTTCGTTTCCGATCGCTTCGATACGGTAGGTGTTCCACTCGCCCATTTTGAAAGCACTTTTGGCTTTTGGATTCAAGTCAAGCGGATAAAGCCATCCTCTTCTTGCCTCGTCGTACAAGCCACCCGACCAAGCTCTTTCTGTCGGATCCGCTTCGATCTGGTAGCCAAATACCAAACCTTTTCCATCCCGGGCGGCAGGATCAAACTGACCTCTTACCATCACACCGGAATTGCTCGTAAGGTCCTCGATTTTAAGGTCCACTTCGAAAATATAATCTCCGAATACTTCGTCGGTAATCAAAAAGGTGTTGGGTGTGTTGGCCTTGGCATATCCAATGATCACCCCGTCCTTGATCTCAAATGGGGCTTCTCCCATGACCGCTTTCCAGCCGGTCAAGGTCTTTCCATCAAACAGCGCTCTCCATTCACTGACTTCCGTTTTTTCGGCAGGGGAACAGGATAAAATTAGAAAAGAAAGGATACAGGTGAATATTGAAATACTGGATTTTTTCATGGTTTAAATTTTGGGTTTCGGATTTCGATTGTTCAAATTCCTTAAATAGCGCATCAAATTCAAGGATGGCAAAGAGTTTATTTACGGAAACGTTTGCGACTATTTGCGTTTTTCAGATTTTTATTCTTAAAATATACAATTAACTTTAATAGGCTTCTTTAAAAAATTCGATTTAGAGAATTATCGGGAATTGTTCTTTTCAATCCCAAAATTTCAAGCAGGTACCGGTGGATCTTTTGGATTATCAAATCCGATTTTCGAGCGGAATATTCTTGATACGCTCAAGTTTGGGCTCCCAAAAGGATGATTATTTGATTTTGGGAATCAACAGGGGAGAGAAAAAATCAAATATTCGATAAAGACAAGACCAGAAAGCTGGATCAATACATGACAAAACCCACACAACCAAAAAACCTTTGAAGATGAAAATAAGCTACAAGTCAATCCTTTTTTGCTTTTCCCTTTTTGGATTTTGCGCATTTGTCCCTGCCATCGCCCAGCAAAGTCCAACACCAATCAATCAAAATCCCATTGCCACGCCATGGGCCGCCCAAGTCGATAAAGTGCTTCCCCTTCCGGAGTATCCGAGGCCGCAAATGGTCAGAAGTTCCTGGATGAACCTCAATGGTATTTGGGAATATGCGATTTTGGATAAGAACATCTCCAAGCCAGTTGGCTTTCAGGGGGATATCCTCGTTCCTTTTCCCGTCGAATCCCATCTTTCGAAAGTGGCCAAAGCCGTGGGGGCAGAGAATCACCTGTGGTACAAAAAATCCCTGGAGATAAAGATTCCCTCCAAAAAAGGTAGAACGCTTCTGCATTTTGGAGCGGTGGATTGGGAAGCCGAAGTTTTTGTCAATGGAACCTCTGTTGGCGTGCATCAGGGAGGCTTTGCTCCCTTTTCCTTTGATATCACCGCCCAATTGAAGAAATCCGGTAAGCAGGAAATCATGGTCCGAGTCTGGGATCCAACCGATCAGGGCCCACAGCCAAGGGGCAAGCAGGTAAACAAACCCGGAAGTATTTGGTACACCCCAGTCACCGGGATTTGGCAGACGGTCTGGCTGGAAAATGTGCCGGAAACTTATATTTCCAAGCTCAAAATCAGCCCGGATTGGGACAAGGATCAGTTTAGGATCCAAACCGATTTGGAAGGGGGAGTGGCGAATCAAAAGGTTCAAATCAAGGTCTTGGAAGGCGGAAAGGTTTTGGCCGAAACAATGGGGAATCCAGGCCAGGAATTGGTTTTGAAAATATCCGAACCCAAAAGTTGGTCACCTGAAAATCCATTTCTTTACGATCTCGAAATCAACCTGCTCCAAGGAAAGAAAATCATCGACCAGGTAGAATCCTATGCGGCACTCCGGAAAATCAGCATGGTAAAGGATGCGCAAGGTTTTCAAAGAATGCAGCTCAACAATGAGGTCTCGTTCCAATACGGCCCCCTGGATCAAGGTTGGTGGCCGGACGGACTTTACACCGCACCCACAGATGAGGCCCTTGCTTTTGACATCCTCAAAACCAAGGAAATGGGCTTCAACATGATCCGGAAACACGTAAAAGTAGAACCTGCCCGCTGGTATTACCATTGTGATCGATTGGGAATAATGGTTTGGCAGGACATGCCAAGTGGAGATATGGGCAACAATTGGGAATCTAGGCCGGGAATCATTGGGAAAGGAACAGACAAGGAAAGAACTGCCGAATCAGAAAAAATATTCAACCAGGAATGGAAAGCGATCATGGATGCCAACCATCACTTCCCTTCCATCGTCGTCTGGGTTCCCTTCAATGAAGCTTGGGGACAATTCAAAACCCGTGAAATCACAGAATGGACAAAAAACTACGATCCCACCAGATTGGTCAACAGTGCCAGTGGAGGGAATTTTGAGATGGAAGGCGCCAAGATCACGGGAGACATTTTTGACCTTCACAACTATCCCGATCCGGTCATGCCCGATCCCGGTATCTATGGCAAAATACAGATTTTGGTTTTGGGGGAATTTGGTGGTTTGGGACTGCCCATCGAAGGCCATACCTGGCAGGAAAAAGACAATTGGGGTTACCAAAGTTTTAAGTCCGAGGCAGAACTCCTCAAAAGATATGAAAAGCTGATGGTGGATCTTCAGAAACTCATTCCAAAGGGCTTGGCTGCGGCGGTCTATACCCAGACGACCGATGTGGAAGTAGAGACCAATGGCTTGATGACCTATGATCGGAAAGTGATCAAAATCCCGGTAGAAGTGCTGAAAAAACTGCATCAGCCTTTGTATCAGAAATAAATTCTTGTCTAAACCGTAGACAATAGCAGGAAAGAATTTATCGGGAAATCAGTTTTCCCGATGGATTTTCTTTCCTAAAAATCGCGAATGGGATGCTCCAAGAGCGGCTTGAAGAAATTAACTCCTTGGTTCAATAACCCTTAACCGAATTGCCGATCTTCATCAAAACACTTTTCTGTCCAAAACCTTTAATTATGAAAATTTTATTTCGCCTTTCTTACTTTTTCTTTGTCCTCAACTTGCTTTCCTGCAATCCAAAGAGTGAAAATCAAGCCTTGGTGTTTTCCGGAAATCCGATTTTCGAAGGGTGGTATGCCGACCCTGAAGTGATCTTGTATGGGGATACGTATTGGATTTATCCGACGTATTCGGATGAGTTTTCCAAGCAGACATTTATGGATTGTTTTTCTTCCAAGGACCTGGTCAATTGGACCAAGCATGAGAACATAGTCGACACTGCAGCCGTGGTTTGGGCAGATAGCGCACTATGGGCTCCTGGTGTGATTGAAAACAAGGGGAAATATTACCTGTTCTTTGCCGCCAATGATGTGCACGAAGGCCAAGTCGGCGGAATAGGCGTAGCCGTTGCAGATGTGCCGCAGGGGCCCTTTAAGGATTTGTTGGGCAAACCGCTGATCAATGAGATCGTCAATGGTGCCCAACCCATTGATCAATTCGTGTTCAAGGATCTCGATGGATCGCATTATATGTATTATGGGGGATGGGGAAGATGCAATGTGGTCAAGCTGAATCCGGATTTTACGGGCTTGGTTCCTTTTGAAGATGGTGAAATCTTCAGGGAAGTCACCCCGGAAAATTATGTGGAAGGTCCGTTTATGTTTGTCCGAAATGGGAAATATTATTTTATGTGGTCCGAAGGTGGCTGGACAGGTCCCGACTATAAAGTGGCTTATGCGATTTCTGACAATCCTTTCGGTCCTTTCGAGCGGGTGGGCATCGTGCTGGAACAAGATCCCGAGGTGGCCACGGGAGCAGGGCACCATTCCGTTTTGCATGAACCCGAATCGGGTCAATATTACATTGTTTATCACCGGAGGCCTCTTGGCGAGACCGACCGCAACCATCGCGTTACTTGTATCGATAAAATGGAATTTGATGAAAAGGGATTTATTTTGCCTGTAAAAATCACTTTTGAAGGAGTGGAAGCAAATCCTTTGGGGGAATAATAGAAATTCATTCAACTTTAATTCTTGATTCCAATCAGCTTGTCCCTCGCTTCATCAGCAATTTATTTCTTTAACCTAGGGTCAAAATGAAAAAATTCCCGACTGAGCAATTCTACTTCCGAGAATCTCGGATGCCAACAATTGAGCAAGTAATTGAAGGAGGAAGGAATAATGCTGCTGGGTACTTTGAGAGCAAGGGTGGATTTTTGGATGGCCCATTTGCTTCCCATTTCGGCCAATATCGTGGGAGCAGGATATTTGAACCAATTTTTCGGCAAGGCATCTCCTTTAATTTCCTCAATGGAATCATCCGGAATCTTGAGGATCAGCAATTCCATTTGAGGGACCAACATCGGGGGAGTATTCACCACGGTTTCCAAAAGGGAAAGGGCTTGGCTTTCGCTGGTATAAAGCACAGGAATCCCTTTTTTATTCCATCTTCCGCCGAAAAGGGCTGCGCCCATCCCGGAAAGATCATGTGCATATTTACTCCCTGCAATCCTGTAAACCAACATCCTCAGCTATACACCCCATATTCGATCCTTCCCAAAAGGTCGGAAATCTTAGATATTCCTTCGGGAACTTCCGTAAGTGCCATAGGTCTCAATCCTCCCAATGCAGTATTGGGAAGCTCCATCCATTTGAAAAAATCTTCTTTGGATCCAAAGACTTCCATGCCATAAAGAAACAAATCCGTGACCTCCAATAACTTAATAGAGGCATTGCGGGAAAGCTTTTGCTGGGCTTTGAGATGCCGATAAAGTGTGGGCTCGGAGGTGTCCAAAATAGCGGCTACCTGACCCAATGACACATCAAATGCTTCCCTAAAGTTTTGGACGGCATAGATGGCAATACCTTCCTGAGCGGCTGATAAAAAATCCATGGGATTGTCAATTTCTTCTGGGAAATTACTCTTGCCCAAGGTCTCTGTCAAATCTTGATAGCGCTTCTGTGTCATTGTCTTGTTATCAAATGATAAATTATTTTATCAATAAATAAATTTAGGGATTTTATTGATGAGGAGAAAATCTTAATCGCTTTATTTTCAAATATTTAATATTTTTCGATAGAATGATGCCCATAGGGCATTTTGATTTGAATTGCGGGCTTTGGAAATCTGATTTCCCCAAAACCGTTTCATCCTTTTCTCATACCTTTTAAAAACAATCCGAAACGATTAAAAGGATTCTGTTTTGTATTGGTGTTCAAATTGGATTACTTTCATCTGCCTACAGCCAACCTATAAACACCATGAAACTTTCATTTCACAAAATCAAAAACCTGACTTTTTTTCTCTTGTTGTTTGCCATTGCACAGCAGGACCTGCTGGCTCAAGTCACCGAAGAAACCTATAAAAAAGCCGAATATTTTCTGAGCAATTCCATCCAGAAGGAAGTCCACCATCTGGAAGTGATTCCCAATTGGTTGGCCGGAAAAGAATCTTTTTGGCACCTCACACAAATTAAGGAGGGGAAAAGATTTTTACTGACCAGTATTCAGGACAAAACCAGCAAAGAAGCCTTTGACCATATCCATTTGGCCGAGTTGCTTTCAGAGAAGACAAACCGGGAAGTGGATCCCCAAAATCTACCTTTTGACAACATCCAAATGGTGTCGGAAGATGAAGTCGGATTCAATTTCAACAATAAAAAGTGGGTGTATGGGACAAATACAAAGGAACTCACTTCCTCAGAAACAGAGAAAAGAGAAAACAGACAGGGGATTTCGCCTGATGGGAAATGGAGGGCATTTGTCAAAAACCACAACCTCTTTGTCGAGAACCTGGATACAGGGAAGGAGATCCAGTTGAGTATCCATGGAAAGACAGGTTTTGAATATGCCAGTTATCTGGGTTGGGGAGACATGATCGAAGGTGAAAATGGAACACGACCCGAACATTTTACCGTCAACTGGTCACCCGATTCCAAAAAAATCCAAACCCAAATCGTAGACCTGCGCTTGGCGG
Source organism: Rhodonellum sp. (assembly GCF_030656585.1). NCBI lineage: Bacteria > Pseudomonadati > Bacteroidota > Cytophagia > Cytophagales > Cytophagaceae > Rhodonellum > Rhodonellum sp. The sequence goes on along the minus strand of NZ_JAUSPP010000015.1, from coordinate 36,100 downwards.
AAAAAATGTACCTCTTGGATTTTACGGAGGAAGAAAAATACCGTCCCAAATTGCTTTCTTATTACCGAGGTTCTCCGGGAGATACCACTGTTGTGCGGTACATTGCGGTTTTGTTTGATTTGGAACAAAAAACAGAAACCCGGATCAAGGTACCGATGATTCCTCATTTTATCGGATTGGGTTTGACTTGGGAAAAAGACAGCAAGCAACTGACTGGGCTTTTGACCCACAGGGGATTCAAAAAAATGGAGCTCATCAAGGTGGATGCGGAAAATGGAATCCCAAAAACCATCTGGAGGGATAGCACGACGACTTCCTTGGAGCCTTCGAACATCCTTTTCAGGAAATTGGAGAATGGTCAGTTTTTGATCAGTTCCGCTCAATCGGGTTGGATGCAGCTTTATTTGCATGACTGGGAAACTGGCAAACGGATCAGGCAACTTACGAATGGAGATTTTGTGGTGACCAAGCTCAACCATGTCGATGAGGAAAATGAATGGGTGTATTTTGAAGCCACGGGAAAGGAAAAAGACAGAAATGTTTATTATCCCCATTTGTACCGGATCAATTTTGACGGAAAGGATTTGAAATTGCTGACACCTGAAAACGGCTACCATGATATCCATATCTCAGAAGACAAGAAGTTTTTCGTCGACAATTATTCAAAAGTTGCTCAACCAACAAAATCGATTCTGAGGGAATTGTCTACGGGAAAGCTGTCGATGGAAATCAGTGAAGCGGACATCTCGAATCTTCTGGCAAAGGGCTACGCATCCCCAAGATCCTTTTCTGCAATCGGGAAAGATGGGAAAACAGATATTTTTGGGATTTATCATCTTCCTACTGATTTTGATGAAAGCAAAATCTACCCGGTTGTGGATTATACCTATACCGGACCCCATACCGCCGTCACGCCCAAAACCTTCAAGTCGGGACTGATTGGACTGCAACAGCCACTGGCTGAATTGGGTTTTATCGTCGTGACAGTGGACGGTATAGGGACAGCAGGCCGGTCCAAGGCTTTCAGGGATGTTTCCTACCGCAACTTGGGTGATGGGACGACTGATCATGTGTTGGCCATTCGAAGTCTTGCTGCGCAAAACAGTTTCTTGGATTTGGAAAGGGTTGGGGTTTTCGGGCATTCGGCCGGCGGTTACGATGCGGTGCGGGCCATGCTGCTTCATCCTGATTTTTTCAAGGTTGGGGTTGCTTCCGCGGGAGACCATGATCACCGCATGGAAAAGGCATGGTGGCCGGAAATGTACATGGGCTATCCCATAGGTGATTTTTATCAGGAGCAATCCAACATTACCAATGCTGGGAATCTGAAAGGCCGGCTACTGTTGGCGCATGGGGCTGTGGATGAAAATGTCAATCCTTCAGCCACCTATAAACTTGCAGATGCCTTGATCAAAGCGGGAAAGGAGTTCGACATGTTTATCCTGCCGGCAAACAACCACAATTTCGGTAGGGTCAACGGGGATTACTTCACCAAAAAGAGATGGGATTATTTTATCAGGCATTTGTTGGGGGAGGAGCCTTTGTTCAATTACCAGATCGGGAAGTAATTCCATTTTGGTTGTGGAATGGGCATCATCCAAGTTGGATTTCAAAATCCAGAGCCAAAAACCAAGGAAAATTATCATTGCCGCTTGGTTTTCCTTATTTTTAACTTTGAACCCGATAGGTGCATTGGGTTTCCTGAATGGCCTTGAAAATGCAAGTGATCAGACTATTGGAAGAATAAGGCTTGCGACCAAGGTTGTGAAGTCAAAAACAGTAAACATCTAATTGATTCTTAAATAATTATAGGATGATCGGGCTTGAAAATGTGTGTAACGGGTTGAAATAAAAAATTGAATACTATGATCAGCGTACAAGAAGCGAAGCAAATCCTTTTCAAGCATTTGCCAGAGCCAAAAATCATAACGGTCAAATTGGAGGATGCAGTGGGTTTGGTATTGGCTGAGGATTTGGCGGCACCATTGGATGTGCCTTCTTTTGACAATTCGGCCATGGATGGCTACGCTTTTTCATTTGAGGATTGTCAAAATAGATTGCCTATGGTCGTAAAGTACACCATTCCAGCGGGGACGGTTGATCTTCCCGAGCTCCAATCGGGTGAGGCTGCCAGGATATTTACCGGAGCACCGATTCCCAAAGGTTGTGATACTGTGGTGATGCAGGAATTAGCCAGCAGGAAGGACGATTTTCTGACCATCGAAGCCGATACAGTTAAAAAAGGAGACCACATCCGCAAGCAAGCTTCCCAAACCTCCATGGGAGATCAGGTGGCGCAAGTCGGTTGGCTGCTAAAACCCGCCATGATTGGATTTTTGGCTGGATTGGGATTTGACCGCGTTTCTGTTTTTCGGCCACCCAATGTCACGATATTGACCTCGGGCAAGGAATTGGTTTCCCCTGGGAACTCACTGGGTTTTGGACAAGTCTATGAAAGCAGTTCCTACACCCTGAAAGCAGCCTTGAGGGAAATGGGGATTCCGGTAACGAGCATGCCTATCGTGGAGGATGATCTTGTGCGCATACAAGAATCCATCGAAACTGCTTTGGGAAATTCGGATATCCTGTTGGTCACTGGTGGGATTTCTGTCGGTGATTTTGATTTTGTCAACCAGGCATTCAAAAACCTTGGCGTGGAGCAACTTTTCTATAAGATCCGCCAGAAACCCGGGAAACCGTTGTTTGCGGGGAAAAGGGAAAACCAATTGGTATTTGGCCTTCCCGGCAATCCCGGCTCGACACTCACTTGCTTCTACCAATATGTAAAACCCAGTATTTTAAAGATAATGGGAAAAGAGGCTGCTGGAGAAAAGCCGCAACTGGTTTCTTTGGAAGGGGATTTCCAAAAGAGGCTGGGATTGACACATTTTGTGAAAGGTTTGGTTCGCAATCAGGAAGTAAAGGTCCTTTCCGATCAGGAGTCTTACAAAATGAATGCCTTTGCCCAGAGCAATTGCCTGATTGAATTCGAGGAAACTAAGGAAATGTTTGTCAAGGGAGACTTGGTGAGAGTTCATTTCTTGGATTGATTGCAATTGAATGGATTCCAAAGGTTTTGTTCCTCTTTTGGATTTGATAAATTGATGTTGTTGTTCACGAAAGCTAAAAAAATATGCTAAAAGTAAAAGCATTCGGTAAAATTGCCGAAATCCTCCAACAGGAAGAGTTCCTCATGGAAAGGGTCGAATCAACAGAAGCAATGAAGGCGTATTTAGGGGCCCATTATCCAGGTTTAAAGAATATGAAATACCAAATCGCTTTGGATAAAAAGATCATGTCTGGAGATGCTTCCTTGACCGGGATCACTGAGGTGGCCTTGTTGCCTCCATTTTCCGGAGGGTGATTTCATTTTTTCATTGCGGTCTTTGCGAAAAACCTTGATTCTGCGGGGTTTTAACGCAAAGGGCACTAAGTTTCACGCGAAGGACGCAAAGGATTTTTGGTGGTTTTGAAAATCGGTTGGTTTTCAGAAGATTTGGGAGATTGTATTTTTTTCTTTGGGTTCTCCGCGAATACCTCCGCAGGCTTTGCGAGAGATTTTTTTCAACGCAAAGGGCGCTAAGTTTCGTGCGAAGGACGCAAAGGTTTTATTGTGGTTTTGAAAATCGGTTGGTTTTCAGAAGAATTGGGAGATTGTATTTTTTTTTTGGGTTCTCCGCGAAGACCTCTGCGGGCTTTGCGAGAGATTTTTTTTAACGCACTGGGTTTTTTGGTCGAAAAAACTTTATTTTTTGGGTCGGAAAACTTTGATCACTTCCGGATTTGTTTCAAGATATGGGCCTTCAATCAGGTCAATGCAGTAGGGGATGGCCGGAAATACGGCATCGAGGCATTGGCGGATTGCGGAGGGTTTTCCCGGTAAGTTGACGATCAGGCTTTGATTTCTGATGCCGGCAGTTTGCCTGGAAAGAATGGCGGTAGGAACGTATTGGAGGCTGACTTGTCGCATCAGCTCCCCGAAACCCGGCAACATTTTTTGGCAAACGGTTTCCGTTGCCTCTGGAGTCACGTCCCGCAAGGCTGGTCCCGTTCCTCCCGTGGTTACCACCAAGCAGCAACCTTCCCGATCACACAATTCGATCATCGTGGCTTCCAGTATTTCCTGTTCATCGGGTACTACGCGATAAACGGGAATCCAGTCGTTGACCAGATATTCTCCCAGGGTTCGGATGATTTCTTTCCCGGAAATATCCTCATACACATTGGCGGAAGCCCGATCGGAAGAGGTGATGATGCCTATCTTTATTGTTTGCATGGCCTGTTTTGGTTTGAAAAAAGACTTGACCCCGAAATATGCATTATGTTTCCCAATGGGGTTGAAATTGAAAGAAAATCAAAATATTCGGAAATAAGGTTTAGCACCAATATCGTGATTCCAAAAACTGTAAACAGCGGACTTATCAATAGGCGTTTTTGGTCTTGAATAGAAATGGTAAAGCATATTTCGGGTTGAATTGTCGTTGCAATGATACGGCAAATAAAAGCGCTCCCGAACAAAAATCAAGGAAATTACCGCTTTGGATGGCTTTTCTTTTTATCAATCCCCTTTAATGGACCAGGCCAAAAAAATAATCCTTCAGTGAATAAAACGTTTGCTAGATTTGCATGATTTTTAATTTAAATCTTCTGATCAATCTCCTATGGTTTTGTCCCTGGTTCTCTTGTTGGTGGGTTTTGTCGCCTTGATTGTTGGTGCTGACAAAATGGTGGAAGGCGCTTCTGCCTTGGCCATGAAGTACGGAATTCCGCCAATTGTGATCGGTCTGACCATTGTCGCCTTCGGTACTTCTGCCCCTGAACTGGTGGTCAACGTTTTTGCCTCGATCAACAAGAGCTCGGAAATGGTCCTCGGAAATGTCCTGGGAAGCAATATTTTCAACGTTCTTGGGATCCTGGGGATTTGTGGGATTATTTATCCTTTATCCGTCAAGTCAAACACGACCTGGATCGAAATTCCGCTTAGCTTCTTGGCTGCAGTCGCCGTCTTGGTCATTACCCAGGATCTTTGGCTGGATGGCTCGGTCGCCAATTATATCAGTAGGGGAGATGGGATTATTTTGCTGCTGTTTTTTTCCATTTTCATGGTGTACAACATCACCGTTTCCCTGAGTCCACAGGAAGCCGACGAAAGTGATGCTTTGGTGCTTCCGCTCGGAAAATCCCTGCTTTGGATCGCTTTGGGTCTTGGAGGATTGGTCCTTGGGGGAAAATTGATCGTGGACAATGCCGTCTCCATCGCTGAGGGATTTGGTTTGTCCGAACGCATCATCGGTCTGACGATCGTTTCCATTGGCACTTCCCTTCCGGAATTGGCCACTTCCGTTGCTGCAGTAAGGAAACGGAAGTTGGATATCGCCATCGGCAACGTGGTTGGATCGAACATCTTCAATATCTTCTTTGTCTTGGGTGTTTCTGCAGTGGTCAGCCCTTTTGAGATCAATGAAAGTTCCTTGGTGGACATTTTGCTGAATGTCTTGGCGGGTTTGCTCTTGTTTGTCTTTGTCTTTACGGGAAAAGGAAGAAGGTTGGACAGATGGGAAGGCATCGTGTTCCTTCTGCTTTATGCGGTCTATATGGTCTATTTGCTGGTCTAAAAAAAAATCCAGCATCTATTGAATTTGTCCTGTTTCAGGGAAGGATATTGGGTAGCCTGAATGGAATAAAAGAGAAACCCATCCATCAAGATGATCAGTAGGGAAGGAGCGGGCTAAAAAAATCACCGTGATATTCTGATCTGAGAAGTTTTGTGAACTGTGGTGGGTCCTCTGCAAACCGGAGTGAAAATTTTAACCCGTTTTATGCATTACGGACTCAACGGAATATTGTAATTGATTGTCAATCAATTGGGTGTTGACTATTCTTGATTTCACCCTATTGGTGTCAGGAATTATTCTTCAAACAGTCTGATTTTTTTGAAGTTTCAATGCCATTTGGAAACCTATTGCATATTTCCATCTAACCTAATCAAGTTAGCTGCTTTACGTTACTTTTTCGCTGTCTTAGAATTCGGGTTAAATCTTGATTTGCCTTCCATCTGGATAGTATTGTTAGACTTTCCGAAGGATCTTTTCGAGCTTCCGTCCCTTTGCCAATTCATCTACCAATTTGTCTAAATACCGTACTTTTTGCGTGAGCGGATTTTGGATTTCTTCCACCCGATAACCACAGATTACTCCAGTAATGAGGTTTGCATTGGGGTTGATAGTGGCTGACTGAAAAAATGTGTCAAAAGTTGCCTTTTCCTTGATGATTTCCTGCAGCTTTTTTTCATCAAAGCCGGTCAACCATTCCACTACTTGATGCAATTCTTCTTTGGTTCTCCCTTTCTTCTCGACCTTTGCAAGGTAAAATGGATAGACCGAAGCAAATGTCATTTTCGCGATTTTCTCGTCCTGCTTGGAAGTATCTTTCATGCCTGAGTTTGATATGGATGTCTAGATTTCTTTCAGTCTTTCAAATTCTCTTTCCTTTTTACCGGATCATTGCTCTTCAAATAGCCTGATTTTCTTGTCGTTATCACCCATCAGGAAACCCAATACATATTTCGGTTTAAATGCGAAACATCAGCGAGCAGCAATAAAAATCAATCTACTGTTGAGATTGCAAAATTGCCATCAAAAGCGTGTTTTTATTTGCAATTGGGCAGATCCTTGTTAACTATATCCGTTTTTAGGTAATCATTTTTTGTATTGGGATTCCATTCAAAGGCGGGAATTTCTTGGACCATAAAAATTTTGTTGGGATCTGAATCGAACAGCGTTTTTGTAAAGTCGTCTTCCAACTCCCTCAAATGGTCGAGGTCGCAAGGGGACAATTCCCGTCTGGTTGCGATATTGCCCAAACTGTCTATTTCTTCGGGTTTTACGCCCTTGTTTAGGGATACTGAAACGGTTTTTAAGTTGTCGATGCGCTGAATCACGTAAAGTCCTTCCATAGCAGTATCCACATAAAAAGTGTTGAATTGCTGGCGTCCGCCCGTGAGGTAAATGGCAACATCCGTCAGGCAGGGCGAGGGTTTGCTTACGATTCTTAAGTTGGTTCTGTCAATGGGTTGATTGGGATATAAGACGGTCATGGCTTGTTGCATCGCCAATGCACCGACGACCAAACCATCACATAAATGACCGTGAAATTTCTCCAAATCACTGATGGTGATGTTTTGTTCATTTGTTAATCTTCCTTTGGAAAAGTCAGTATCGATCGTATTAAAAGACACCTTGTCACCCTGCATGGGAGAAAGAGGAAGCAGGACTTTTGTTTTTTGTTTTTCAGAAATCCTGATGTGGTTGACATGCCCCATTTTGGATTGGTCCGAACTGATAAAATGGAGATGTATATTGCTGTCTTTAGCCGTGTAAATGCCTTGACTTTGTTCTGAATAAAACCCCAAGATCTCTCCGGATATCTTATTGAAAACATATTTCACACTGTTTACACCTTCCTTGAAGCCCGGTATGTTGGATGAGCGCGGTGCTACCACATGAATTGCCAGTTCCTCCATTTCGGTCACTATTCGGAAAGGGAAAGGGGTGGAAGTATCAAATCCCTGCTTTTGGGCCAATTCACGGATGGCCATTTCCAAACTTTTTTGATCAATGATTTCTGCATTGATTTCAAATTCTTTCCAATCCCTGACATAGGCATAAACAAAAAATGGAGCTTTGGCCTTGGGATCTTTGCGCACGATAAGTTGACCGTTTTCATCTGCATAGGCAACGAAGGGCTGTCCTTTTACAATGGTAATTTCTCCCTGCATGAATCCGTAAGGACCCATTCCGTATAGCGTATTTTTGTCTTGCAACAGACTGTCAATTGAAACAGTGGGTTGAAAGCCATTTTTACCCATCTCATCCATCGAACCCACGTGAAGGACTTGGGCTTCGAGTTGGGAAAACAGGAGTAGTATTGCCAATGTCATTGTGAATTTCATAAGCCGTATTTATTGATGATTGCCAATTGTCCAGCGTGGTAAGTGGTGTGCGAAATAATTCTCCCGAAGGCTTCCGCTTTGGTTTTGGTGCCAAATTCCTTGGTGACGATGTTCGTTTCCCAATCTTCATCCGTCTGTTTTTCAACAATGGATTTGAGTTGCTCAAATGAATCAGAAACGTAGCTTTTCAAAGCTTCCAAATCGGTCCATTCTCCCGTATCTCGTTTATCGATCACAGTTTTGGCCATCACTTTTACAGTGCTCTCCCCAAAAACATTTTTGGCAAAAAGCAATTCCACATCACCAATATGGCGCAGGAGAAAGCCAACCGAATTGGGCGAGTCGCCAAGAGTCTTTGTCAAATCACTTTGGGTGATGTTTTCTAACTGATTGGAAAACCGTGTTCTGGCTTCCACCCAAAGTTCAATCAATATTTCTGTTTTCGTTTTCATAATAAAAGGTTAAATAAAAATCCTGAAAGAATTATAAATAAGGTAACCACTCCAAAATAGATGGCTATTAATTTTATCGACATTACTTTCTTGAGCAAAGTAGCCTCAGGAATGGACAAACCTACTGTCGCCATCATAAAGGCGATGGCTGTGCCCAATGGAACTCCCTTTGCTACAAACACCTGAATGACTGGGACGATCCCTGCCGCATTGGCATACATCGGTACTGCTAAAATAACAGCAATGGGTACCGTCCACCATTGACCACCTCCCAAATATTGACCAAAGAAATTTTCGGGTACATATCCATGCATGGCCGCACCGATGGCAATACCGATGATGACATACAGGACAACACCCTTTACAATGTCCCAGGCACTTCGGGTGATTTCCGGCAAACGTTGGCGAAAAGTCAGCTTTTCTTCCTCGTAGTCGCTTTGTTGCATTTTGTTTTCCAAAATTTTCTTTACCCAGTCAGAAAGCATGGGCTCAAGATTGAATTTCCCCAGCAACCAGCCGCCCAAAGTCCCCAGTAAGATCCCTGATGTCGCATAAATAAGGGTTGCTTTAATGCCAAACATCCCGATAAACATGGCGATGGCAACTTCATTTACCAAGGGGGAGGTGATAAGAAAAGCAAAAGTCACCCCCAATGGAATGCCCCCCTGTACAAAACCGATAAAAAGGGGGACTGATGAACAAGAACAAAATGGGGTAATCGCCCCGAAAATGGAAGCAAAAAAATATTCCAATCCATAGAGTTTTTTTCTGTTTAGAAAGTCTTTCAGTTTTTCAATTGGGAAGTAGGCATTGACGACCCCCATTAGGAAAACAATCAAGAACAGAAGAAGGAGGATTTTCAATGTATCGTACACAAAGAAATTCAGGGCGGTTCCCAGATGGGTTTCTGCTCCGATTCCAAATACACTATAAATCAGCCAATCGGCAAAATGTTGGATCCAATCAAACATGGTCTAGTTTTTAGCAACAAGCCGAAGATGCGCAACACGAGTCATTTCCTGTTTCGGTAGATACATCTCCTTTGGTAGGAAATCCTTTTTGGACCCACCGGGTAATTCCATGCTGCATATTGACTACGTGTTTGTATCCGTGATTGACCAAAAATCCAGCTGCTCTCAAACTTCTCGCACCACTTTTACAGACCATGACCACCTCTTTGTCTTTTGGGATTTCGGTATATCGGTCTTCGAATTCGCTCAACGGAATGTTGATGAGGAGGGGAACATCATAGGCAAGTTGCTCCACTTCGTCTTTTTCACGGATGTCCACCAACAAGGCACCGTTTTTTATCCATTCTTGTGTGGTGGTAGGACAGATTTCTTTGACCAAAGATTGGTTTTCCATTGTATTACTTTTTTAAGAGTTCAATGATTTCACTTACTTGAGCAATTCTGCCTTTGACTTTTATTTGGTCGTTCATCATCAGGACAGGAGTCGTGAGAATATTGTATTTCATCATTTCCTCTATGTCTTCCACTTTTTCCACATTGGCTTCAACGTTCGTTTGTTTCAGCGCTTCAAGGACATTGTTGTAAGTGGTTTTGCACTTTGGACAACCGGGACCCAATACTTTTATTTGTAGCATATTCTTCTTGTGTTTGTGATTCAGTTCGTGAATTTACGAACAATTGCTTGAAGTTCGTAATATCACGAACAATATCTCCAAAAAATTATTTCAATACTTTGTTCAGCAAGCTTTTCGCGAGATTGAAATTCTCCCGGTTGATGCAATATTTCGTGGTGGGTGGGGTGATGTCACCTTTTATCAGACCTGCCTCCTTGAGTTCTTTCAGGTGTTGTGATAGGGTGGACTTTGCAATGGGAAGCTCATTTGCCATATCACCGTGATAGCAGCACGATTGTGAATTGAGTAATTCCAAAATGGCTATTCGAACAGGATGGCCAAGCGCTTTGGCAAACCTTGCTGTTTGCTCTTGTTCTTCAGTGAAATAATCTGTGTTGATAGTACTTGGCATCCGTTTCAAGATTTATTGTTCGCAAAGTTACGAACAATAAATCGAATCCCCAATATTTGGCGTGGGTGGATGTTTGGCTAGACTGCCTTTTTTAAAGCCAGTATTGTCCAACTTGCATATTTTATCGTAGGATTTGTATTGCCAAACTACTCACTCGACTCTATTCGGGCTTGTGGGAGCTGGATGCCTTTTCCTATCCATGATGGGTAAAGAGATGTTTAATCCCTTCAGGAGCACCTTTCGGAACGCTGTTCGGTTTGATTTACAATGCTTTTTCGACTGCGGAGCAGCCAAATTTCACAGTTCATCCAGGCGAAAACGGGAATGAAGCTTGTGGTTTGCGTGACATAGGCCTGGAAGGGTAGTGTCCCAAATTTCAAAATATTAGAAAGAGATAGTTTTCGACAACTTCTAGGATCAAACAGTAGAGGAGAGCTTAGGTTAGAATTCCCGTTTCTTTCTTAACAAGCCAATCATTTGTCCAAAACCCAATCCAAAGTATGTCCTTTCCCGGCTGATTTGGACCATTGGTGAAACAGTCAGGCCGTAAAATCTAGAAAAAGGAAATTCGATTTTTGGATTGATGATGAGGCTCACGGTGTTGTATTTGTCATATTCCCAGGTGTAGTTTTCGGTAATAAAATTGTTTTGGGTTTTAACCCAATTCTCTGGTTCTTTGATGGTGGTAAAGCCCATTCCCATAGAAAGATTGGCCCTGATGGTGCCACTTTCATTCAATTGAACAATCTTTCCAACAGTGATTTGGAAGTTTCTTATTTGGTCATAGGGATTTGTCGTCCCATACAACCAAACGCCCACCAGACCGGAAGAATAATCCCTGGGTTGGGTTTTGGGTTGTCTAAAATTTCGTGAATACCCGATTTTGAAAGAATAGGTTTCTTCAAAGACATAATTTAGGCCAAAATCAATACCAGAGTAATTCCCGAGATTCAGTTCATTTGTCCCATAGATGGCATGGTGTTCAGAAAACTGGGCCTGAGCAGCATGCATGCCTGTGATGCATAGAAATAGCAACAATGTTCTTTTCATCAATTCTGATTTAGGAATGGTTAAACCCGTGGTATGTAAATTAAGGCCACTTATTTTGAGTTGTTATTTTTTGAGTCCTTGTCAAGTCAGTCCACCTACATATTTTCTAAATGATGCTATAAATAAGCAATGTCCCAATTATAAAGGCAAATGGCGATATCAATTGAAAGTAGAGAGGCTTCAAAATGTCTGCCGCTTTCAATGAAAATTTGTGGTGAAGTTGTCGTGGTACAAAATACAAAACCAAAGAAGTACACAACATAAACCAACCAAAGATCTTAAAAATGTCTGGGTATTTTGAATTGTCTGCTGAAAGAATAAGCCCAAGGGCCGGAATTATCCTAAAGGTTATTTCTGCATAGTTGATGAAATTTGTGCTTCCTGCTTTTCGTAAGATTTCATTCGCTTTTTTTGGCTCAATGAGCATCAAAAATCCAACGCCAATAAAGAATAGCCCGAAAACAATAGTGGTCCAATGTGCGAATATGTTGATCATTTTTCCTTCTTGTTCATATTTTGTACGGTGGATTAGCATTCCAGAAAACAGTTTTGAGACTGATGATATGGCGGATTTTCAGCACAAAGGCTCAATGAAATTGCTACTGATGAATCTTGCAAAAATCTTGTATGGAAGCATTTCAGTCTCCCTATTGGCAAACCGATTTTAGTGGTTTGGGGTTTTACTCTGCTGCTAGTTTCATCCTCAACAAAGGATAATCTTTTCCCTGGTCGTCTTTGGTTGTTCGTTCGTAAGTTATAAAACCGAGTTTTTGGTAAAATTTAATTGCATTTCCGTTTTGCTCATTTACGTCAACTTTGTCGGCTTTTAGTTCTGAAAAAGCAAATTCAGTTAGTTTTCTTCCCAGACCTTTGCCGATGTATTCTGGCGAAAAAAACAACATTTCTATTTTCTTTTCAGCAACTCCAATAAACCCTACAACTTCGCTGTTTTGCTTGAGGCAATACACTTCAAAATCGTTAAAGTCAATTGTCTGTACGAGCGCTTTGATTTCTATAAAGTCTATCGGGTCGAGGAAGTCGTGGGTCGCCAACACCGATTTTTCCCAAACCTCGATAATTTGTGCTTTGTCATTATCGGTGTAAGGTTCAATTTTGAAATTTTGATTTGACATATCGGTTAGTTTTTATGCAATTCAGGTTATTTGAGTTGTTGAAAATTCGCCTGAAAATATTTTGTGTCGTTTCTTAAGGATAAGTTTTTTGCTGTCGTTTTGCCTGACCAATGTTTTGGTGCTTGGCCTTCGGTCGGATTTGCGGGCCGCTAACCTGTCCACCGCTGCAGAAGCCCCTGCGGAGCAGCGAGCATAAAACTGCTACTCTGCCCCGCTATTGTTGGATAAGCATTTTGCACACCGCCATTAGTTTCTTTTAATTCGTTTATATCCCTGTTATTCATCCGGAAATCCTCGGTTGTGCTGTTCAATCTGGTATTTGACAAATTCAATCAGTCTCTGGTTTTTGTAAGCAAACCATTTTTGTCTGTATTCCCCTGAGTTGTCGATTTCCGATTTGAAGTTCCGAAATGGTTTGGATTTATTCAATGTTTTAAAGAGCCTGTCCTGTAAATTCGGATCCTCAACTGTCTCGGAGAAATCGGTCATCATCCCGAAACGCTCATGCGCTGTCATTTTTTCAAATTCGAAATAGTCCCCCCAATTTTCATCTAATTTGTCCAGAGTCTCTTGCCAGGGCTCGGTATCCTGTCCAATCCAGTCACCTTCAAGAAAATCCGGAGTTGCTTCAATTTCACCCGTTTTCAGGTGGTAAAAACAACGCATTCCCAGGTCAAGATTTTCGGCTATTTCTTTTATTTGTTCTTCCGGTAATTTCATGTCGAGCCATCTTCTATGCTTGTGTCCAAAGTGATGTGATGCAGCACCAAATCAATTTCAAGCTAAAATTAATTAGAAATCAGTCAGTTATCTACAGTTATTGCCTCACCACATTGGTGAAATGTGTTTTTGTTCAAACTTCAACAGCCATTTCATAGATGACTTCTTCCGAGAGATGCACTTATATTTTCCAATACATGCGTATCCTCTCTTGGTGTATGGATAAGTCAAGGGTACTCAACCAGTGCTTTTCAATCCACTGGACAAAGCATTTATCAGTCCAAGCAACTTGGTTAATATCTCCTCTTTTTCTACACTGTTTTCCTCCTTAATATTCCGCCATGCGCTTAAATAGTGAATGTGTAAATGGTGGAGTAACTCCAGTTTATCATTCCGCCATTTTAGATTGTCATATTGTCTATTTCTTCTGATGGATGCAGGCTCTTCAAAAAGCGCCTCTATCATTTGAAATCCATTTTGGTAGTCTGTTAGAATTTTGTCCATAAACACTTCTCTTTCTTCCACTTCTTCATCCAATCCGGCATATTGCTTCATGATATTCAGATTTGAAAGAATGAGGTTGGTCTCCGTTTGTATCATTAAAAACTTGAAGAATCCCCAATGGTTAATGGATTTTTTCAATAGCGCATATTCTTCCGGCTTTTCCGTTTTTAATGCCTTTAGTGCCTCCCCAAGTCCATACCAGCCAGTGATTGTGGTTCGGGAAAGATTCCAGCTAAACACCCATGGAATGGCCCTTAGGTCGTTTAAAGTCCTGGAACCGGTTCTTCTTGCCGGTCTTGAGCCGATTTTACTTCTTTCCAAAACATCAATACAGGTCACTTTGCTGTAAAAATTTATAAAGCCTTGTGTTTCGATAAGTTTTCTGTAATGCGCATATGATTTTTGAGCCAGGTACTCCATCGTTTGCAGGGGAAGGGCAATTTCTTTCGGATCAACCCTGTTTTTGATGATATGCCTTGCTACCCCCGATGAAAGTGCGTTGAGGTTGTATGTGCCTGTCATTGGGTTGCCAAAGAGTTGCGCTACGGACTCTCCCTGCACCGTAAGCTTGATGGTTCCACTGACTGTGTTTTCGGGCATACTTTCTATAAACCGATGGTATTTGCCCCCACCTCTGCTGATAGTGCCTCCTGTGCCGTGGAAGAAGTAGATTTCCGTTTTGTTTTTTGTCCCAACCTCGAAAAGTAATTTTTCGGCTTTATATAAATTCCATTTACTGGCAATCGTTCCTCCATCTTTGTTGCTGTCACTGTAACCCAACATGACTTCTTGCTTATGAGATAATTTTTCGGCCCTTTCTTTGGTAATTGGGTGCTGCAGGAATTTCTCCAAAATTCCGGGGCCATTGTGCAGGTCTGTGATGGTTTCGAATAAGGGCACAACCATAATGTTGGAATTCAACAACTGTGCTTCTCTCATCAACAGATAGACCAGCAATAAATCGCTGAGATTTCTGGTCATGCTGATGATGAAAGAGCCTATTCCATCTGAGCCATATTGATTTACATGCTGACGGACCACTCTGTAACAGTCCAGAACATTGTCGGCTTCCGCTCCATAGGCAACGGTAACATCGGTAATCGGCGAATTGCGCTCCAATAGGTGATTTAAAAAATCAACCCGTTTATGCTCGTCCCAATTTTCAAAATCACTCTCTTTTTCGCCGTTGGTCTTCAAAATCTGAGAAAAGGCTTTGTCATGAAAATCACTGTTCTGCCTGATATCCAATTTTGCCAAATGAAACCCGAAGCATTTTACAGTCCTTTCAACCGGAAAAAGCAAATCTTCAGCAATGCCATTGAGACCGCTTTCCAACAAGGTTTTTCTTAAAATTTTCAAATCCTCTTCCAAAAATCTACTTGATCTATAATAGACACCAGAATCAGCAAATTTTCCGGAAATGGTATTTTCTGTTTGGAGTACAATAAGATTTACAAATTGTCTCCAAGGTTCGTGGGCATTTCTTTGAACTGCTTTTATGCCAGGCTCTCCCAATGCACTTATTTTCTTTTCTATACTTTCTGTCAGCAAAAGGGGGACGGGATTGGTAATTCCCGATATGGAAAGCTTTTTTGCTAAATGCAACAACTC
Source organism: Rhodonellum sp. (assembly GCF_030656585.1). Classification (NCBI taxonomy): domain Bacteria; kingdom Pseudomonadati; phylum Bacteroidota; class Cytophagia; order Cytophagales; family Cytophagaceae; genus Rhodonellum; species Rhodonellum sp. The sequence goes on along the minus strand of NZ_JAUSPP010000015.1, from coordinate 20,682 downwards.
TTCTTTCACCAGCAGGAGTGCTTTGTTTCTGTGAAGGACCAAAGTTTCCTGTGTCACCGTAGGGGTTACCAGGGGGTGACCATCTCGATCACCACCAACCCAACTACCGAAATTGATTTTGGGAAACGCATCCGGATCTTTCATTTTGTCAGGGTCAAAACCCAACGCTATCCATGAACTTTTTAATTGCTGATCACTTTTTTCCAATACCAAAGGAAAAACGCTACTCAAGTAATGCAAGACATTGGCTCTCTCGTCTTTGATGTCTGGTTTTTCCAAATAGATTTCTCCCGTTCTCCACCACCGTTCCAATAAATAAATAATCTTTTCTTTGATGACATTTTGTTCCCGATTGCTCAATGCCGTGTTTTCTCTTCGGACCAGAAGCAAGTACAGCTCCCGGTGAATCTCGATAACGGTCACTCTTTTTGCCTCCGTAGGATGTGCCGTAAGTGTTGGGTTTACTGTAGTTTCGGAAATGGCTTTGCGTATTTCATCCTCATTTACTGAGGCATCTTTCCAGATTTTCAATGCTTCTGCCCAGGAACCTCTGATTGGAGTGACGTTTTCCAAGTCTTCCATTTTCCTCCGGGATTGTGTAGCTGCATTTTCCTCTACCAAAGTCAACAATTGGAAATAAATGCTCAGGGATTGTATTGTCTTTTCACTTGAAATTTTCTTTTCATCTCCATGGATCTGTTGTGAGGTATTCATGATGAGAGAGATGACCTCAACTTCGTTGATGCGGGCCAACATTTCTGTATAGCAATCCACAATAAAATTCCTGTCGTCTGATATTTTCTGATGCGGGGCTTCTTTGATATCCATGTGCTAAAAATGAAGAAAAATGCCTGTTTATAAAAGTGATATTCAGTTTTTAAAGAGTAGGAAAATAGTCTTCGGTCATATTCAACCTGTGTTGGGCATTGCCGATTCCTTTCCAGCCTGAGATGGCTACACAATCAATATGGTGTTTTCTGTTTTTGATTTTTAATTTGAGGAATAAGCCCATCAGGAAATGAAATGCATGTTTCGGGTTTAAGGTGTCATAAAAAATCAAAACCCAATTTAAGGGTAGTGCATCTTATCAATGGTAAACAAAATATTCTAAAATTACCATTCCAAGGCAGCTTAAAAAAACACCTTCCTAATGGTGGTATGCTCATCCCATTGGCAATTATTCACCCTTCCGCTTTTCCTAAGCTGTACCAAATTAGCATTGGGACTCTCGAAAACTTTCGGAATCAAAAACGCGAAGCAGAGTTTTCCTCCGTCAGACCAGTTTTTGATGTTAAGTGCTAGGTTCATAATTGTTGAGACTAGCGTTTATAGCTTTCTTATACCTTCGTTCCTTTTTCGTTTGTTTCGTAATCTTTTAGTGTTGTCCCATCTTTTTGTTTCCATTCAGTCAGGCCGTTTGCATTTCGACCCATAATCATCACAGCTGCTGAGGAGGGACTACTAAAAATATAATCTTCCGAGAATTCAAAAAATTCTCCTTTGTTTATAAGGACTCCTTCGTCAATTAATTTTTGTCTGGTAATGAGGTAGTTAGGATTCATTGAATTAACTGTTGTGGCGGCGGATTTTGATCCTTTAAAAACAACAAATCCATCAGATGTTGGTTCTCCTTGTCCGTCTGCTCCGCGGGCTGCCTTAATTGTAAAAATGGCTTGTTTCTGTTTTGTTTTGATTTCCCGTTTTTCCTCAAATGTTTTATGTCCTAATGTATTCACTAGCATTTTTACATATTCAATAAATTCTTCCATTTCTGCTCGGTCTGATTCTGAAATTGAAGATTGGGTTGGAATAACAAAATTGTCTACTTTGTATCTCTTTGCTGTTTTAGCAATATCATGTAGTCTATTTTCCAAGTATTTAATGTGGGCTTTATTAAGGTTATCATCCTTACTTATAAAAACAACGGCTTCATTCCAAAAATCTTTTTGTGTCAGTTGTTGATTAAGTCTTTTTAAAATTGACTCTGCTTCTCCTATGTAAACTTGATCTTTTTCCTCATCATCTTTTCCAAATAGCAGATAAATTCCTGGACTAGTTAAATCAGATCTATCTGCGCAGTCTTTTATTTTCACCCGCGGTATTTTATATGCCTTACCTGACCAATTTGAAAGTTCAACACTCATGCGTCCATTTGGATCTCCGTCGATTAAGAAAATTTTTATTGTTTTTCCGTATTTCATTTTTAATGGTGTGTGGTCTGTTTTATCAATGAGCTTTAATGCATTATCATCAATACTTGTTGATATTTTTCAATTCATTAAAAGTAAAACTAATCCTTAAATATCCAACCCATCACCGGACTTTTCACCAATCTAAAACCAGCGCGCCAATGGGAGTGGAGTACCGATTTTCTAAACCCCGAACGTTGCGTACCCAATTCCATTTCAGTCTTTAACTACCTAAAAATCAGTCACCTATTTGATGTCTTCGACTTCATTCTATCGGTGCTATTCACAATTCTCCAAACAGATTGATTTCCCTACAGTTTCAATCCCCATTTAGAAATTCAATGCGTATTTCCAGGAATAAATGGACAAAAAAAATCGGGCTGCTTTTCAGCAGCCCGATTCTATTTATGGATTTTTCAGTGTTCAATTAGGCAGTCCAATCATTCCATCCGCCTGCATAGTTTTCGATATTGTCGAAGCCATTTGCCTTCAAAACGGAATAAGCGATTGCTGCACGGGCACCACCTTGACAGTGAATGATGACGGGTTTGTCTTTCGATACTTTATCTAGATTTTGATAAAGCTTGCCTAGGAAAAGATTGTCTGCACCTTCGATATGTCCTTTTTTGAATTCGGATACACCTCTGACGTCGATCACCTGTACATTTCCTTTTTCCAATTTGGCCTTTACAGCTTCCTTATCAATCGGAGTGTAAGACTCCAATGCTCCTTCAAACTCCGCCAATTGGGTAGGGGTGATAAAGCCATGGATATTGTCCAGACCGATTCTCATCAATTTCCGTGTGAGGTCGTCTATTTGGTTTTCTTCCGCGATCAAGACGAAGAATTCCTCATAGTTCAGGTACCAACCCATCCATGTTGAGAATGAATTGTTGTTGGTGATGCTCAAAGTTCCCTTCAAGAATCCGTTTCTGTAGTCTTCGGCCGTTCTGGTGTCGATGATTTTCAAGGCCTTCTTTTTGGCTTCTTCAAATTCAGCTTTTGAAAGGTTTTTGATTTTTGGAACTTCTGTCAGCAACTTTCTGTCCACCTTGTTCAACTTCTTCATCATGGCGAAGTATTTGGGTGGTTCTGGTTGGTCTGCCAGGAGTTCTTTGCTGAATGCAGTTTTGTCATCCAGCATCTGCAAGGCCCAGTTTCTGATTTTTTCGTAACCTACGGTCGTCATGGGTACGGCTCCAAGAGCTTTGCCACAAGCCGAACCGGCGCCATGCCCAGGCCATACCTGAATATAATCCTGCAACTGAACGAAGGATTGGAGGGAGTCATACATCTGTGCGGCTCCGATATCCTGTGTTCCGACCAAGCCAGCGGCTTGCTCCAAAAGATCCGGTCTTCCGACATCTCCCACAAACACGAAATCTCCTGTAAACAGCATCGCTGGCTCAGTGGTAGCGGGTTTGTCTGTCAATAGGAAACTGACGGATTCTGGTGTATGACCAGGGGTATGCAATACCTCAAAGGTGATGTTTCCCAACTTGATGATGTCACCATGCTTGATTTTGTTGTGCGGAAACTCATATTTCCAATTTTCGTCGCCTTCATCCGAAAGGTACATTTCTGCACCCGTGAGGGCTGCCAATTCCCTGGATCCACTCAGGAAGTCTGCGTGGATATGGGTTTCCAAAATGTGGGTGATTTTAAAATTGTTGGCTTTGGCGATCTGCAGATAGGTATCCACATCTCTTTTTGGGTCGATGACTGCGGCAATTCCACTTGCTTGACATCCGATTACATAACTTGCCTGCGCAAGGCTTTTGTCATAAACGAGTTCGAAGAACATATTTTTCCTTATTTGTTTGTTTAACCTGATTTGTGAATTTTCAGTCCCATGCTTCCACCATAGCGGACAGTTGGGTTTAAATTCATTTTATTTACACTGCAAAATAAGGGATTATAATTTTCTGATAATGTGATAAAAATTACCTAAGAAACAGCAATGGAGGAAAAATACCCTATTCAGGGAGTTTTCTTTCCTTATGTGGCATTTGCCATGCTTCCCAAATCTCCTGTTTCCCGAAGACGGGCTGATTTTCTAACAAAACACCATTCAACCCGAAACATGCATTCCGTTTCGAAATGGGATTGAAACTGCAGGAAAATCAGATTATTGGGAGACTAATTCCTGATGCCAATAGGGTGAAGTCAAAATCAATCAACACCTAATTGAATAACAGTTAATTATACTATTGAATTGAGTTCGCAATGCATAAAACGGGTTCAATTCTTATTCTGCCTTATTCCTGCTCTTGCAGTCTGTTTTTCTTACGGTTTCATCCCCATAAAGAAACCTGATGCCCATATCGGGTTCAATCTGCAGTTGCCCTGATTTTGACATAGGCTTTCAAATCCGAATGGAGGATCTTTTCCAATTCCTGTTCATTGCCTTTGCTGGTCTCGGTAAACAAGAATCCAAAGACACCGAATTTGTCGAATTTGATTTTTCGCACATGGAGTGGGTTTTCAAAATCCCGGAGCAGTTTTTCGAAATCGAATGCCTCTACTTCCTCAGGCTTGTAACCGAGAGGATTGTCCAGCAAAACCAAGCTATAGATTTTGTCCTTTCTGGTTTTGAAAATGGCTTCCCAGTCTGGTTTTTGGTTGTTGAGAAAATAGGCGTAGGAATTGATTCCATACCCAAACCAGGTCAAATCCGCTGTCGTGCACCAGCCTCCAAACCGCATCGGGTTGACTTCTATGGGGATGATTTTCCCCTCGGAATCCACCCTGATTTCAATGTGAAGCGGAAAATTCCTCAAATCCACCCTTTTACCAATGTCCTGAAGGAAGTCCATGAGGGGTTGATAAAGCGATTCGATGATCTCTTGCGAGCTGGAGTACACACGGTCGCTGACATCCTTTTCCGAAATAAAGACATGGTGGAGAATGTTGAGTATCACCGGACTTCCATTTTCATCAAAATAACAGTCAAAGGCATATTCCTCTCCTTTTATGTATTCTTCAATGATAAAGTCCGTATTGCCCAGCACTTCCTTGGGGTAAAGAGATTGGGTTCTGGAAATGTCTTTTTCGATCTTGGCCAAGGTTTCTTCCCATTCCCCCAAGCCATCCACTTTATAGACCGCGATGCTGAAAAAACCGACGGCGGGCTTGATGATCAAGGGGAATTTGAATCCTGAAACATCGAGTGATTTCAGCCCCTCAAAAGGAACACCCATGTAGAAGTAATCCGGGAATGCATCCTTGACCAGTTCCCGAAATTTCACTTTGTTTTTGAAAAGGTCGATGTGCTTCGGGAATTTTGTCCCTTGGGCATTTTTCTGGATCCAACTGATTGAATTTTCCGAATTGGTATAGACCAATTCGTTTTCATTGTTCCGAAGTTTCGAAGCCGCATCCTGCTCTGAAATCCAACGAATAGGCTTTCCTTCCGTCAGTTTCTTGGCCTCAGGAGTGGCAATGACTTCAAAATTGTTTTCAACAATGGTTTCAATCAAAAAATCCGATACAAAGGGGTAGTCTAGTAAAATCATAAGAGGGTTTTCAGACAACTAATATATAGCATTCTCAAGTGATGGGGCAATTAATTTTTTAAATGGGGAAAGAAATTTGCGAAATCGATCAATTTTGAACCTAACCCGTTTTATGCATGAACAATTCAATTTGACCTGAAATCGCCCAATAATCTTCAGTTGTTTGCAATTCTTGACTTCACCGCATCGATGATTTGTCTTATTCTTTGGATATTCTAATTTTCTTGCCGTTTCAAGCCCATGGGGAAATCGAATGCACATTTCGGATTGAAAGCCATAGGCTTCTCCGTACTTTTTACCCCACGATTCATTTTGGGGAAAGCAGAATGCAATCCCCGGCTCAAAATGCCATTGTCAGGAGAATACTTTTGCGCGAAACAATAACCCTGGTGGAGGCACGATCCTGATCACAGCAAGACAGCGGCTGCTGCCGCAAACAGGTGATCCTAATGTACCGCGGAACCTTACAACTGAATCCCGATGAATTTGTCCTTAAGGCTTGGTCTAAAAATCAGCATCAGGTAGGCCCAGTTCTGGTTGTTTTTTGGATTTGGGGCGCTTTGGACAAAGGAAAAGGTATCCGTTTTGAAAAACTGGCTGTATCCGCTTTGGATAGAAAAAACATCATTCACGACATACCCCAGTGAAAAATCCAGTTGGGTACCAAGGAAATCGTCCATTCTTTGCAAGTCTCCGGACACATCAATCCGCAGGACTTTATTGTGGGCAAAAAAGGCATGAAGGTCCCCTTGTAGAAAAAATTTATCGCTGAAAGCGAGCTTGGAGCGAAGGAAAATGTCCCGCAATCCCACATTTTCATCCAGCGTTTCTTCTCTGTAAAAAAGATCCATGTAGCCATTGAAAAGGTGATTGGTGCCATACAAAGGATTGAAAGAACGGTTCTCTTGAAACTCATTATTGGCAGTCCCACTGAGTTGTTCATATCCTGCGGATAGGATCCATGACTTTCCCTTTTCCCTGTCAATTGGAAAGGTCTGGTTGAAGGCAAGACTGAAATTATGGGCATTGACTTTTTTTCCCACAGGGTCCTTTCCAAATTGCTGGTAGTGATAGGCGGAAATCTGGGAATTTCCGGAATTGTATTGTAGGGTCGGGATACCCAACGTTTGCCGGTAATAATTTCCTTTTTGGATCAATACACCGTCGCTGTTGAACCGATTGAATTCCCTTCCGTCATTCCAAAACAGGGTGGAAAATCGAAATTTACCCCATTTGTTTTCATACCGGACCATCTGGGCGAGTTTGTATTGGTTGGGCGTGTCAAAGGGACTTTCGAACAGTGCGGCTTTGCTTTGGTTGTAAGCCCCGCCAAAATGCAATTTCATGTCTTCTTTTTCGTGCATCAGCAGCACCAAATCGTGCGCCCTTCCCTGTAATTCCCAGTCTTGGTTCCCCAAAAACCTAAAATTGTCGTAATTGAGCTCCTGGCGGCCGAGTTTGATTTTCCAATTGTCCGAGATACTCGCCAATGCCCAAGCTTCATGAACGGACAAAAAAGAATCCGTTGACTTGAGTTGCGCAGTGCTTCCCCAAACCCGAACATCCTGGACACTCATATAAAAGGTGAATTTTTCCATCTCATAAGTGGCCTGCAATCTTGCACGATGGGCGATGAATGAAAATGGATCTTGGTCGTCCGGAATGAGTCTTCCGAACCCGTTTCTGAATTCAGCACGCTGGATAATCTGCCCATCGATTTTGAATTGGGCTTGGATATTTTGGGACGAAAGAGAAAGTAAAAAAATCAAACCCAATAGCGATGGCTTTTTCATGGTGGAAGGGAACTAGGTTCATTTAATTTATAAACAGCTGTTTATAAAAGCAATAGGCGCAAAAGTATTGTACTCAATTTACCCAAAAAATTAAAGAAATTCCCAATGCTTCAGGATTATTCAAGTGCCCACAATTGAAAACTTCTAACTTGAGAGGAAACTTCTCATTTCCGATGCCACATGGCAGTGGCGGCTTATGGGCAAAGATTTTGGTCATCTCAAAATATGATTTAAATCATACCTTTTTGTCTTAAATTAAGGAGCAGGAAATTAGCAAGAGCAGAAAGGGGGTGATATTTTTGTGCATTGGCGTTGGTTCTCCCGACGATCCTTTTTTGGAATGAAAACAAAAATCTGAATATGTTGCTTCAAAATGCTCCCCACAGCTTCCATATACCCGTAATGGGTTTGGGATATACCATTGATACCCCACTTAAAGTTGCAAAATACGGGATTTCTTCCGTGCTGTCGATCATGGAGGACGGACTGATCGAACAGATGCGGCTTGTCCATAGCCGTAAATTTGACCTTCCATACAAAGTCATTCGGGACACGGAACAGGATTATCGGGCCAGAAGGATCACCGCTTACCTGAACATGCTCCATACCATTGTTAACCTCCAAATTGGCAACATGAAAGCCGGTTCCTTTGAGGATGGGGGAGACCTTTCCCGTTATTTTGAACTCCTTCCGGCATTCCATCCCGACAAAGTTTCATATACCCAAATGCTGTCTGCTGATGGCGAGGAGAAAATGAGGCTGCAGTCACTTTTAAGGGAGAGCATCGTTCCCGGCAGCATTGATGTAAACATCATGACCAAATTGGACAAAACCAATTATGATCAGGAAGGAATTGCTTTGCCACCCGAATTTGCGGATGCCATGTCGGCGCTGAGGGCTTTTGCCTTGAGTGAATTGAATGGGGCGATGGTTTTCTCGGCGGGTCTGAATCCCAGGCTTTTTGCTTACATGGAGCAGTTTGAGGATTTTTTTCCCGATGAAAATGGATTTCTCAAAAAGCGCATCGTGCTCAAAGTGAGTGATTATCGCTCTGCGCTGATCCAAGGGAAATATTTGGCCAAGAAAGGCTTATGGGTATCTGAATTTCGAATAGAGTCAGGATTGAACTGTGGTGGACATGCCTTTGCCACCGAGGGGATCCTTCTCGGACCCATCTTGGAAGAGTTCAAATCCAATCGCGAATCCCTGAATGAACAGCTTTGGGATTCCTGCCAAAATGCACTTGTGGGCAAAGGTAAATTTCAGTTTCCAAAGGAAATGAAGGTGAAAGTAACCGTCCAGGGCGGGATCGGCAATGCCAATGAAAACCAGTTTTTGATGAACCATTATGCCTTGGACGGAACAGGTTGGGGAAGTCCATTTCTATTGGTGCCGGAAGCCACGAATGTGGATGAAGAAACACTCCAAAAGTTGATACATGCCAAAAAATCTGACTACTACCTGAGCGACGCCTCTCCATTGGGCGTTCCTTTCAACAATCTCCGTACGACCAGCTCCGAAATCCAGCGGAAAGAAAGGATCGACAAAAACAGGCCGGGAAGCCCATGTTACAAGAAATTTCTGTCGCTGAATACCGAGTTTACAGAAATTCCGATTTGCTCTGCCTCCAGACAATACCAGCATTTAAAGCTGAAACAGTTGTCGGCCGAGTTGGGAAGCGGAGAAAGTTATGCCAAAGCTGCTGAAAAAGTGATGGAAAAAGATTGTCTTTGTGAAGGTTTGGGGGCTCCGGCACTTCTTGTGAACCAAGTAAACCCGGCCCGAAACTTAAGGGCAGTGACCATTTGCCCAGGACCAAACTTGGCATATTATTCTGCTGTTTTCAGCTTGAAAGAAATGGTGGACCATATCTATGGCAAGGCTTCTGTCATGGTGGATGCCGCCCGTCCCCATATGTTTGTCAAAGAACTGGAGCTTTATGTGAGTTACCTGAAAACAGAGATGGAAAAATTCCTCCCCGAAAAGCCCAAAAAACATGAGGCCTATCTGGATCGATTTCGGAACAATCTTCTTTCGGGAATAGTGTACTACCAAACGCTGATCTCATCGATCAGACCTGATGCGGAGGACATGCTGAACCGGATGAAATTGGAAATCCTTGGCTTTCAAAATGAAATTGAAAAACTAAGTGCTGTGGATGCATAAAAAGCGGCTTTGATTTTCCGTTTTATATGCATTTAATAAAAGTCAAAATCATTTTTATAACTAAAACAAATGTATTATGGTTGATTTCATGCAACTTACCATCGGCGAGATCGTCGCCAACGATTACAGGGCTGCCACCATTTTTAAATCCTTTGGGATTGACTTCTGCTGTGACGGGCAGAGAACAATTCCGGAAGCGTGTGCATCCAAACAAAACGATCCGGAACTATTGATTTCGCTCTTGTATGGCGTCCTAAAAACGGAAAACCATGAGCCTTTCGATTACAATTCCTGGCCGATTGATCTTTTGGCCGATTATATCGAAAAAAAGCATCACCGCTATACCCGGGAAAGGATTCCCTTGCTGCTCAAATTCTTCAAGAAACTTTCGAAAACCGAGGCGGAACTTTATCCCGAGATCCAGACAATCCACGAACTTTTCAAAACCTCTGCCGAGGAATTGTTGGTCAGTATGAAAGAGGAGGAAGCTGTTTTGTTTCCCTATATCCGAAAAATGATCAAATCCAGTGATGGGAAAAAGAAAATCGGTGAACAGCATTTAGGTATCGCTGAGGCATCGATTCGGAAGATACTCCAAGACCATGCTCAGGAGGCAAAAATCTTTCGAAAAATAAAGGCCTTGTCCAACAACTTTATGGCGCCAGAAGATGCCTCCAATAGTTTCAATGTCGCTTATACTTTATTAGCCGATTTCGAAAAAGACCTTCACAAACATTTTCACCTGGAAAACAACATCTTGTTTCCGAAAGCTTTGGAATTCGAAGCCGGATTTCAATCGACTTCCAAATAGGAGGTTCTGGAGATTGGATTGTTTTTTTGGAATGCTGATTTTCAAAAAGAACAGCATTTCAAAAAACCATCCAATCTGTATTTCAGGGAAGGGAAGATTTGCGTTCGTTTGGGGACCAGCATGCACAGATCGGGAGATCGACCTGAAATCCTCGAGGTGGGAAAGATGCCATCGTTTTTTTTGGAAAATGTTGACTCCGAAATATGCATTGGCTTTCCCAATGGGGTTGAAGCCGCAAGAAAATCAGGCCATTCGAAGAGCCACGGATTTGACCGATTTGGTCAATTTAAAAAATGTAAAGAAAGGTAGAGGGTTAGGCGATTTCAGAAGGCGTAGAATTGGTGCTGCATAGCAGGGGTGCATTGGGATAAGGTCTAACTGTCCTGTTTTTTTTGGCTAAATGGTCTTCCTTCTGTGAAAAAATGACCCGTTTTCTGGGTAGAGATGCCCAAAGAATATAAGAAAATCGGATGGATTGGGGAATCGATAATCCTGAAAATTAGGCGAACGGCCAAGAGCCGAGTTTCAAGGGGCAACAAATATTACTCAACTTGAATCTTGGAACCGACTTTTTTGTTCACTGACTTGAGGCAATGGATTTTGATCTTGTTGGAGGTTTCTTTTAATTTCCGGAAATAAGGATTAATATCACCATCAAAGAAATGGCCTTTGGCAGATTAATCAAGAACCAAAAAAAAGATGTTTTCAAAGACTTGTCAATACGGCATTCGCGCGGTGATTTACGTTTGTTCCAAAAGTAGAAATTCTGAAAGAGTAGGGGTGAAGGAAATCTGTCAGGCAATAGATGCCCCTGAATTTTTTACTGGAAAAATATTGCAGATGCTTGCAAAAAACAAAATCATAAGTTCGGCAAAAGGTCCAAATGGAGGGTTTTATATTGATGAAGATCAAAAGGGGATTGCACTGATCGATATCGTCAAAGCCATTGACGGGGATAATCTTTTTATCGGCTGTGGTTTGGGATTGAATAAATGTTCTGAAATCAATCCCTGTCCCATGCACCATGAATTCAAGGTGATCCGAGACAATTTGAAAACGATTCTTTCCAATAAAAGCATTTCTGTACTGGCAGAAGAAGTGGAAACTGGCAGCGTGACACTCAATAGGCTAATCGGCTAAGGAGTCTTTTTGCTTATTCCTTGGGTCCTTCTTCAAAGCTTCAAATCCCGACATCAAGTCAAACAATTCTTCGTCTATATTGCGCTGCCGCATCTGATGGAATTTTTGATGGAGGTCAACCAACATCTCTTCGATGTTTTTTTCTGCTCGCTGCATCGCAGCCAAACGGCTTGCATTTTCGCTCGCCAGAGATTCAGCGCAGGCTTTGAATAAGGAAACAAAAAGAAATTCTCGGATAAGGGCTTTTAAGGTGGGTTCTTTTTCGCCCATCACCTCAGGGATGTTCTTTGAATCCCAGTCAATTTCACCCAGAAGGGTTTTCCACTTTTCATCCAAAGGCAATAATTTTTGCACAATGGGCTGGTATCCAATCACTGGTTTGGGCTGGTTATGAAAGATTTGATATTCCTTGGAGGCATCCATATCCTTGTTTTCCTGACTTTCCAATAAGATTTCCCTGACCAAGGGCGTTATCGCTACCACCGAGTTGGGCACACGAAAAAGCCGTGTAGTCCTGAATCCACCATCGATCAAGCGGAACCGGATGCGTTCACCCACCGCCCAGATTTCTTTTTCACCTGGGAAATCCTTGAGGGTTTTTGCCACAAAATCGGCAAGCGTATCATTGAAACCGCCAACCAACCCTTGATCTGAGCCAAAAACAATCGCACAGATTGATTTTTGGTGATTTTTTTTAGTTCCGGGGAATTCGTTCGCGATAGTATTTTTTTGCTCCATAAAATAGGCGAAAATCCCCATGTTTATCGCCCTATGATAATCTCCCAAGGATTTTACAGACATTTCATATTGGACGATATTGGAAGCGGCCATTGTCTTCATGGTTCTCACGACCGACTTGAGGTCTTCTGCACTTTCCAGTTTTCGGCTCAAGCTCACCAATGTATCCATTATCGACTGTCTTTTTTGGGTTCGAATTCTTCTTTGAAGGAAGAGAGTACTTCTGCAGCAATCTCTAAGATGGATTGGCGGTCGGCTTCGTTCAGTTTTTTATCGGAGTACAATCGACCCTCAAGCGCTCTCGGGAGTTCTTTGGCGCTCATCAACAAGGCCTGCTCAGATTCCAACATTCTTTGAAGGGGAATGGAATCAAATAATCCGCTTGTCAAAGCCAACAGGATAAGAATTTGTTCAGGAACAGACATGGGATGGAATTCTGCCTGTTTGAGTCCTTCTCGGATGCGTTGTCCATGGATGATTTTTTTTCGGGTATCATCATCCAGGCGGGTACCAAATCGGGCAAAACTTTCCAGTTCCTCAAACTGGGAATAGGCGAGTTTCAGTGTCCCCGTAATCGACCGAAAAACTGGCAATTGGGCCTTTCCACCTACCCGAGAAACAGATTTCCCGATATCTATCGCAGGCAGAACGCCCATCTCGAATAGCTTGGGAGAGAGAAAAAGTTGTCCATCATTGATGGAGATGAGATTGGTGGGAATATAATCCGAGATGTTTTGGGCCTCGGTTTCGATGATCGGCAAAGCCGTCAGCGATCCGCCTCCGAGTTCATCGCTCAAATGGGTGGCTCTTTCCAGCAATTTGGAATGGATATAAAAAATATCCCCAGGGAAAGCTTCACGACCGGGCGGTCTTCTGAGCAGAAGGGAAAGTTCACGATAAGCCCGTGCATGGTGGGTGAGGTCGTCATACACGATGAGCACATCCTGACCACGTTCCATAAAATATTCGGCAATGCTCGTGGCCGCATATGGGGCAATGTATTTTAGACCCGGCGAAGAATTCCCCTCAGCCACCACGACAAGGGTATAGTGCATTGCGCCCTTCTCATGCAGTTGTGCGATTACTTTGGCCACCGAAGAGGAGCGTTGCGAAATGGCGCAATACACACAGATCATATTTTTGTCATGCTGGTTGAGGATGGTGTCTATCGCGATGGCGGTCTTACCCGTTTGGCGGTCGCCCAAAATCAACTCCCTTTGTCCGCGGCCAATTGGGATCATCGCATCCACGATTTTCAGCCCGGTCTGCAAAGGTACGGTGACCTCGGCGCGATCCATGATGGCTGGTGCGGGTCTTTGGATGGGGAGCCTTTTGCTAAATCCAATGTGCCCTTTATCGTCCAAAGGCTTTCCCAAGGGATCGACGACCCTGCCTATCAGTGCTTCCCCAACAGGAACGTCCAAGACCCGACCGGTTCGTTCCACCTCATCTCCGACATTCAACAGGGAGTCTTCCCCGAGTAGTATCACCCCGATTTCAGTTTCGTCCAGGTTGTAGGCAATGCCAAAAAGGTCCTTGGGGAACTTTAGCAATTCCTCATAACCAGCTGCCTGAAGTCCTGAAACCCGTACTATTCCGGCCGAAACACTCATCACATATCCTACTTCCCGAGGAGAAAAAGAAGGAACGAAGGTTTCTCTGCCTTTCTTTAATTTATCAAAGGCATCGGTGATAGACTCTTTTGATTCGGTCGGGGGCATATCAGGTTTTATCAAAGACTGTTTTCGATTTTTCAATTGCCGTTTCGGATATGTTTTTTTCCAGCGCATGGAGATATTCGGCAATACTCCAAGCCAATTTGTACCCCTTGGTCGTCAGCTCAATGCCGCTGACCAATTCGGGGACGGTCTTGAAAAGGAAATGGGCTTGTACACCGATAACCTGAGAGACCGTTTGCTCAATTTCTTCCCGTTTTTTTTCGGGCAAATCAAATGCGCTCCGAACCAAAATCGGGGTCGAGCTGGATTGGAAAGCTTCCAAAAATTGTCTTTTCTCGCCTTCATTTAGGGTTTTCAACCGGCCTAGGAAGACCTTGATGGTCTGATCTTCCAAATCCATCGAAGCAAGGTCTGACAGCATTTTCTGTGTGATGGCGAAAACTTCCCGATGGACCTTCTCTTGGATTTCTTGCTTAAGGGAGTGATGTGCTTCCATTGTGGTCTTCACCAACTGGGTACGCATCGTGGAGGCTTCGTTTCTGGCTTCCTCCAGGAGCTGCAGCCGCTTCTGTTCGGAGTCGTCATGTGCTTTCTTCATCAATTCCATTTTGGCACTGTCAAAATCCTCGTTTTTGTGGAGAAACAATTCCTTCTCCTTTTCGGCCTCCTCTTTCTTGGAGGCAGCCTCTTCAAGTTGGGAGGCTATTTTTTTTTCTCGGGCATCGATGGCATTGAGAATGGGTTGGTAGAGAAATCGCCTGAGCAATCCCACCAAAATGAGGAAATTGAGTATCTGGGCGACAACGGTAAACCAATCGATTTGCATCTTGAAGCGATTTCGTCCTTAAAGAAAATGATTCCAAAATGGGTTGGCAAACACCAAGATCAACGAAAGCACAAAGCAATAGATTGCCGTAGATTCGATCATGGCCAAACCCACGAACAATGTCCTTGTGATGGTGGGTGCCGCATCGGGTTGCTGCGCAATGGCGGTCAATGCCTGGGAAACCGAGCGGCCTTCGCCAAGGGCAGGAAAGGCTGTTCCGATGGCGGTGGTCAATCCAGCCGTAACGATGGAGGCTACTCCGATAAGTGTAAGACTATCCATTTTAATTCTGTTTAGTTGATTATTGAGTTTAGGCAATGGCTTTGATTCTGATGGCTGCGGCAATGTAAACCGTTGCCAAAACGCTGAAAATATAGGCTTGCACAATTCCCGTCAATAAGCCCAGCATACTCATCACCACAGGGAAAATGAAAGGAGCAATGGTCAAAAGAATGGCGACGATCATGCCACCACTCATGATATTCCCAAACAACCTCACCGCCAGCGCGAGCGTCCGTGAAACCTCAGAGATCAGGTTGAAGGGCAGCATGATGAAGGTGGGTTTCAAGTAGCTTTGTAAATAGGCCAGAAGACCGTTTTTCCGAATTCCATAATACGGAACCGACAGGAATACACAGATTGCCAAACCGGCAGTAGTGGACAGAGAACCTGTGGGTGCTTGGTAAAAAGGAAAAATCATACAGATATTTGCCAACCCAATGAAAAGGAACAAGGTCCCGATAAAGGCGATGTATCTCTCCGGTTTTTCCAGGCCGATTTCCTTGATCTGATTGTTGATCATGATGACGATGATCTCAAGGATCAATTGCCAGCGGGAAATCCGGATGTCCGATTTTAGGTTTCTGGTGATCCATCCGGAAGAAATGACCATCACCGCCATCAGTGCCCAGGTGGTCACCACGGTGAGGTTGATATGGATATATCCATATTCCCAAAAAACCGTTTCGTCAGGACTGAGCTTCATGTTTGGATGGTTTTTTTTTCAGTTGAATTTGCTTTTCCTCACTTGGTTTGGTGGAGTGGAGGATGAGGTGCCGGGCAATCAGAAAACCCAAAATGCCGAAAAGGACGGTTTGCCAACTCCCTTGGGAGAGATAATAAAAGCCAAACACCGTGATGCTGGTTCGGACCAAAAAACTGCCGATAAACCAAAACCCCGGTTTTTTTGCAGCAATTGCCTTGTTGACAGTCCACCAAAGGCCCCCAAAAAAGAAGATGCCCAAAACCCAACCGCCGATAAATCCCCATGCAAAATTTATGATCTCATCCATTGTCTTTTTCTTTTTTAAAGTCCAACTTTTGCTGTGCTTCATTCGGGTTCATTTCCCGGTTTTCATTGGCGACCCAGAACCAAGCGATCATGCAACCTGCAAATAGTCCAATGATCAAAAAGGTCAAGGTCCAAGAAAACGATTGGGGATAGTGCTTGTCCAGCCAGATGCCCAAGATCGTTCCCAATAAGGTAGGTACCGTCACCGACCAACCGACCATGCCAAACATCCCCAAGCCAAACCAAATGCTTCTTTTTTTTTCTCGGAGGGTTTTCAGTTTCCGAAGCTCTTTGGCCCCGACCTGTTGACTGAAAAATTCATCTTCCTTTTTTCGTTGTCCGGGAGGTTCCATTTTCTTATCGTTTGCTGAATTTTTCCAGTTGATAAATAAAGCCACTTTCCAATTTCGCCATCACAGATCGGACTTTTCTTTCGGTTTCGTCCAATTCCATAAATTCCTTTTCAACCGATTCCCGGAGTTTTCCTAAGTTGGCTCCGCCAATCGCATTGCGGACAGCCACCAAGACTTCCCGGCCCGACTTGATCAGGATTCCCTCATCTATGGCCAGATATTGGACGTCCTCCGAAGCCGTTTCAAAAATCAAAATCCCCGGGACCAATGCCGCCACACCGTCCAATCTCTGCGGAAGCAAACCAAAAGCCCCAGAGCCGGTTTCCACGACTATCCTGATTACATTTTCGATCTCTGCGAAAACCATAAAGGGAAGGAGAATTTTAAGTGTCATCGACTGATTTTCCATGGCGGATTTTTTATTTTACGGGTACCTGGTTTTTTGCGATTTTGGAATCGTGAAGGTTTTCATTATTGGCCATGGACTTGGCCTTTTCCAATGCTTCCTCGATGTTGCCAACCATATAAAATGCGCTTTCGGGTATTTCCTTGAATTCATCTGCAAGGATTCTTGCGCAACCCGAAAGACTATCCTCCAAGCTGACGTATTTTCCGCTGATGCCACTGAATTGCTCGGTGGTGAAGAATGGTTGCGTTAGAAATCGCTCCAATCTCCTGGCGCGGTTGACCAGGTTCCGGTCTTGTGTCGAGAGTTGTTCGAGTCCCAGCATGGCGATGATGTCCTTGAGGTCTTCATATTGCGCCAGCGTTTGCTTGACCTTTCGCGAAAGGTCATAGTGTTCCTTGCCGACGATTCCGGGAGTAGTCATTTTGGAATTGGATTGCAACAAATCGATGGCCGGATAAAGGCCTTCACTGGCTTTTTTTCGGGAAAGCACGATAGCCGCCGACAGGTGCGCAAAGGTGTGTACCGCTGCCGGATCGGTAAGGTCATCTGCAGGAACATACACGGCCTGTATGGAAGTGATGGCACCCGTAGCCGTGTTGGCGATCCGCTCCTCCAATTTGGACAACTCGGTGCCCATGGTGGGTTGATAGCCCAATCTGGAAGGCATCTGACCCAGTAATCCAGAGACTTCCATGCCCGCCTGGATAAAGCGGAAGATGTTGTCGATGAGCAACAAAACATCCTTGAATTCATCATCCCTGAAGTATTCGGCCATCGTAAGCGCTCCGTGTCCAACCCTAAAACGAGCACCCGGAGGTTCATTCATCTGGCCAAACATCATGACCATATTGTCCAGAACACCGGCGGCTTTCATTTCATGATAGAGTTCATGGCCTTCACGGCAGCGCTCGCCGATGCCACAAAACATGCTGACGCCCTTGCCGTGCCCGACCATGTTGTGGATCATCTCCGTCAGTAAAACCGTTTTGCCCACTCCGGCACCGCCAAACAAGCCCGCCTTTCCGCCACGCTCTAATGGGATGAGCACATCGATGGCCTTGATACCCGTCAAAAAAACCTCGGATTTAGTGGATCTTCTTGTCAAAGGAATATGTGCCTGATGGATGCTGCGCCATACGACTTCCTTCAACTCTTCTTTGTGGTCAATGGTATTTCCAAAAACATCAAACATCCTCCCCAGTATATTTTTACCAACGGGGACTTCCATTTGCTTTCCGGAAGATTCCACCACCATCCCACGCGCGAGTCCTTGGGTGGCCGTCAGAGCAATGCCCCGAATCCGATTGGCATCTATTTGTGCCATGACCTCTATGGCAATCTCGCCGTCTTTTCCCGTGTGCAGCAAGTTAAAAATGGAAGGCAAATTGTTTTCAAACCAAATATCCACCACGCTACCCCTTACGGAAATGACTTTTCCATAATTCAGAGACTGGTTTTTTTTTGCTGAATTCAACTCCATATCCTGTATGTATATTTTAGACTTCAAAGAATCCGTAAACAAGCCCACCAAAAATGAAATGCAGGTTGGTCATGTCGAAAAGTGTTTATTTCAAAAACAAAACATGTACTATAGTATATTAAAAATAATTAATATTTACATCTAAACGATTTAAATAAACAAAAATTTAATTAATATATTTAAAAATATAATTTTTAAAGAATATTTTAAGTGGGAAAAGGGATTTTTGTTTTTAGGGTTCTTGTTTTGCTCTTTTCACAAAGAAATTCGGGAATTGTCAGCGTTTTTTTTCTGAAGGAAAAACTTTGGTTTCTTGTTATTTAAGGGTGATGGTAGAGTTAAGGTTTTAAAAAATAAAAGCCGTTTTTTTGGGATTCATGCATAAGTAAATCCGGTGCAAAGCAAAAGTTGTAAATACTTTTTGAATTCAAAAGCAGAGGAAAATTGCTCATTTCTACACTAATTTATTGTATTTAAATTTAAAAAATATGCGAAATAACAATTTAATATTGATATAGAGCATAATAATGATATAAAATGTGATTTATATCATTGTCAAATCATCGGCTTTTGACTAACTTCATTTCTAAATCAAAAGGACGACCATGATGAAAAAAATCCTTTTTGCGACCGATTTTTCTGAGAATGCGGCGGCGGCCTTGGTTTTTGCGATAAAAATGGCGCAGAAACACCATGCGTCTCTGGTAATGCTTCATATTTTCGATGTGCCCACTTCCTGGAATTATCCCTATACTGATGATCCTATCGAAATGGAAAGGGAGGCACTCAAGGATTCCTTGAGCAAGTTGAAGGCCTATTTTCAAGAATATGCGAAGGATGACAGTGTGGGGCTGGAAGTGAGTTACCATGCACGCGAAAACCTTTCTCAAGTAAAAGGCATTGTTTCGTTTGCTCTGGAACAGGAGCCTCAATTGATCGTGATAGGGACCAGAGGGGGGAGCATGGCCAAGGAGATTATAGTGGGTGGAACTGCCAAATCCCTGATCCCAAGATCGCCAGCACCCGTCTTGGCGGTGCCTGAAGTTGCCATTTTCAGGGAGGTAAAAAATGTACTGTACCTGACAGACTTCCATGAAATGGATGTGGAGGCCATTCGAAAGTTGATAGAAATCCTGGCACCTTATGATCCGGAAATCAGCATCACCCATGTGAACACCTATTTAATCGATAGCGGACATGAAAAGAAAGAATGGTTTAAGAACTTGGTCAAGGAAAATCTCCCCGCTAAAAAAATCCATTTTCATCAAATTTTGGCCGATAATATCTACGATGGCATTAATTCCTATCTCAACGACAACCGGTTGGATATGCTCGTGATGCTTGAAAAAAGACGGGAGAGTTTCCTGGATAAGATTTTTCACCAGGATCTCGTCAAGCGCATGGATTTTCACACAACCATGCCCCTTTTGAGTTTCAATGAGCATTATTTGCGTGGACTTCCGTAGGCAAAGCCAAATTTTCATCCTTAACAATTAAAATCATGGTGGCTAGAAGATTGTATTTGGCTTTGATGGTCCTGTCTGTGGTGATGGGGATTTATTTTTACGGAATATCCGTCCAAAATTTCGATCCGGAATTTTTATACTATTTTGCCATGCTGCCTTTTTTTATGTTTGTTACCGGTTTCCATGGGTTTTTGGCGCATTCGCTCAGTACTTTAAAGAAGAGCAAAATGGTTTTTTTTCCGCTCCTCATGGGTTTTCTATTTGTATTCTTGTTCTTTATCCATCTCTTCGTGATTATGCCCCTTTTGTGTCCAAATCTTTAAATCTCCATCTATATGAATGACTTAAATCAGATCATGACTGAAATCACACAGCTCACTGTCAATATCGAAAACAACTATCCCGAATTGTACACTTTTCTGGATGAAAACCCAATCACGATCCCTTCCGAAATTGACCCTAAGGTCGATCTCGCTGCTTATCAGGATTATCTCGAAAGCCTCAAGCAACGGATCAGTCTGAAAACTTGGGGGATTAGAGTGAATTGATTTTCTTTGTTTAAAAAACAAATGGAAGAAAAGGATTACCTCAGTTTACTTTTGCCTCAAGGTCTACTGGAATTTTTTAAGGTTACCTCAGCTAACCTTCAGGACAATGCTTATCAGATTTATCTGGAAGAGCTCAATATCCATCCTGAACATCTCCAAGGAGTTAAACTGATTTCTAAAGGATTTTATGAGGAAGTAACCGTACAGGATTTTCCTCTCCGAGGCAAAGCCTGTTTCCTTAAAATAAAAAGGAGGAAGTGGCTCAACGAAGAGACGGG
>NZ_JAUSPP010000019.1:0-9017 GCF_030656585.1 Rhodonellum sp. | reverse complement strand
AACAATTGATCCGTGCCGATGGCACTTTGATTGGAAGATTGGTTGCTGCCTTCCCCACAATGAATTGTGGGGTTAAGATTTCGGTCGTGCTGATGGCACTTTGATTGGAGGATTGGTTGCTTCTTCCCCACAATGAATTATGGGGTTAAGAATTGATCCGTGCCGATGGCACTTTGATTGGAAGATTGGTTGCTGCCTTCCCCACAATGAATTATGGGGTTGAGATTTGGGTCGTGCTGATGGCACTTTGATTGGAGGATTAGTTGCTTCTTTCCCACAATGAATTATGGGGTTAAGATTTGAACCGTGCCGATGGCACTTTGATTGGAGGATTGGTTGCTGCATTCCCCACAATGAATTATGGGGTTGAGATTTGGGCCGTGCCGATGGCACTTTGATTGGAGGATGGTATGCTGCCTTCCCCACAATGAATTATGGAGTTGAGATTTGGGCCGTGCTGATGGCACTTTGATTGGAAGATGGTATGCTTCTTCCCCACAATGAATTATGGGGTTGAGGTTGATGTCTTACAGCAGCACTTCGATTCAGTAATTGTATTCCGATTTTCCTGTACTTGTTGATTAACATTCATCTTCCGCGGAACAAAAAAGCTAAATAACAATCGCGCCTTAAACTTGTTCCCAAATAAAATCAAAAGCCAAACCTTAAGCATTGCCTTTAACCCGAAAAATACCGTGATTTTCCCAACAGGAGTTGATGATACAAGAAAATCAGATTCTTTGGAAAATTAAGACCTAAACCAAGATGCTGAAGTCAATAAGAGTAAATAATTTTCTGATTATAAGGAAATTGTAGGCTGGAATTGAATTGGTATTGCATATAGCGGGTTAAAGAGAAATAAATGTCGAAATTTGCAGCAAATAATCTACTTGTGTCGAAATCCATCCTCCTCATTACGCCGCCCTTTACGCAACTCAATACCCCCTATCCCGCTACCGCCTATATCAAAGGATACCTGAATACGCTGGGAAAAAAATCCTTTCAAAGTGATTTGGGATTGAATGTCATTCTTCGTATTTTCTCAAAAAATGGTTTAACAAAGGTGTTTGAATCCATTGAAAATCAGGAGAATAAAAAAATATCAGAAAACAGCAAAAGGATCCTCAAACTCAAAAAAGATTACCTCAACACGATCACACCTGTCATCAAATTTCTCCAGTTTGAAAACCCAACCCTCGCCTACAACATCTGTGACGGGGACTTTTTGCCACAGGGTTCGAGGTTCGGGCAACTGGATGATTTGGATTGGGCCTTTGGCACCATGGGCATTCAAGACAAGGCACGACACTTGGCGACTTTGTATCTGGAGGATCTGGGAGATTTGATCCAAGAGGTTTTGGATCCCCATTTCGGATTCAGCAGGTATGCGGAAAGACTGGGCAGGTCTGCGGTCTCATTTGATCCTCTGTATGAAATCCTCCAAGCCAAGCCTTCCTTTACGGATACCTTTCTGTTTGAAGAATTGGAACGCTGCATCAAGGAATCCAATCCCCATTTGGTCTGTATTTCGGTCCCCTTCCCTGGAAATCTTTACGCCGCATTTCGCTGCGGTCAATACATAAAAGCCCATTATCCCGAAACCAAGGTGGTCATGGGTGGTGGCTATCCCAATACCGAATTGCGTTCACTTCAAGAGCCGCGGGTATTTGAATATGTGGATTTTATCACCCTGGACGATGGCGAGCGTCCGCTCACCTGTCTGTTGGAATATCTGGATGGCCAAAGGGAGCTTTCGGCGCTCAAAAGAACCTTTGCCTTGGTGGATGGGAAAGTTTGCTACCTCAATGGTGCAAAACAAGCCGATATCCCTTTTAGCCTGGTCGGCACACCGGATTACTCCGATTTGGAATTGTCCCAGTACCTATCTGTCATCGAGATGGTCAATCCCATGCACCGGCTGTGGTCGGATGGCAGGTGGAACAAATTGACCATGGCCCATGGCTGCTATTGGAAGAAATGCTCTTTTTGTGATGTCACATTGGATTATATCAAAAACTATGAGCCCGTCAGTGCATCCATCATCTGCGACAGGATCGAAGCCCTTGTTGCGCAAACGGGACAGACCGGTTTCCATTTTGTAGATGAGGCAGCCCCACCTGCCCTGATGCGGGAATTGGCAATAGAAATCCTGAAACGAAACCTAAAAATTACCTGGTGGACCAATATTCGGTTTGAGCAGCGATTTACATTCGACCTCTGCCGCTTGCTGAAAGCATCGGGTTGCATCGCCGTATCCGGCGGTTTGGAGGTGGCCTCGGACAGGTTGCTGCACATGATGCAAAAGGGTGTCACTGTCACCCAGGTGGCACAGGTGGCCCATCATTTCACCCAATCAGGCATCATGGTCCATGCTTATCTGATGTATGGCTTTCCGACGGAGACGGCCCAGGAAACCATTGACAGCCTTGAAATGGTCCGACAGTTATTCATGAACAACGTACTCCAATCTGGATTTTGGCATTTGTTTGCCATGACTTCGCATGCCCCCATAGGATTGCAACCGGAAAAGTTTGGTGTCGTCCGTGTCGGGCCTGAAAAGGGGCTGTTTGCGGACAATGACCTTATTCATGAAGATCCTACAGGAACTGAGCACGAACGCTTCAGTGCGGGGCTAAAAAAGGCCCTGTTCAATTACATGCATGGGATCTGTTTTGAATTCCAGTTGAAAGACTGGTTTGACTTTAAAATCCCCAAAACTTCGATTTCACCAAATTTCATCTTCAATGCCATCGAAAATGAGCAAGAAGCCGAACTCAAGCCCAGCACAAAATTGATCTGGCTGGGAAATCAACCTGAGTTGGCGTCCGTGAAATTCAGCAAAAAAGGAAAAACGGTGGAATCAGGCCAGTTGGTCTTCGAGAACAAGATGGAAAGGATCGAAGTCAGGGTAAATAAGCTTGAAGGACGTTGGCTGATGGATGTTTTTGGGCTTTTGGAAATGTCCGCAGAAAGACCAGTATTGACCTTTGGCCAATTGGAGGAACATTACCTGCAATCCGGTATGACCGACTTTGAAAAATTCATGCAATCCCAGGTTTGGCAAACTTTAGAGGAAGCGGGAATGGTATGGGTATAAAAATGAAAATCCCGATCTAAAAGATCGGGATTTTACTCACTTTAACCACTAACAACCATAAAACAAACTGATGTTGTCAACCCGTTCGAAGACGGAACCCATCAATTTATAGTAGTCGATACGGGAATCGAACCCGTGTTTTATCCGTGAAAGGGATACGTCCTAACCCCTAGACGAATCGACCAAATGAGGCTTGAAATCCAATAAACAAAATAATGTAGTAGTCGATACGGGAATCGAACCCGTGTTTTATCCGTGAAAGGGATACGTCCTAACCCCTAGACGAATCGACCATATTGGAAATGAAACAACCCCTTTTCCGTAAGGTGATGCAAATATAGAGGGTTAAAACCATAATGCAAAACATGACAAAAAAATATTCTGTTTTTGAGGGCAATACCTTGAAAATAAGCTTGAAAAATATTTTTTAGCCTTTGATGCCCTAAATTCGTAATTTCGTGTTCCATTTCAAATTGCATATTCGCGAAGAATGAAAAGAATAAAAGTTGCCATCAATGGTTGCGGTCGAATCGGAAGGCTCACCTTAAAATTGTTATTGGAAAATAGAGACATAGATTTGGTCGCTGTCAATGACTTAACCGATCCCATCACCCTCGCCCACCTGCTTCAATACGATTCCATCCATGGCAAATACCCTCATAAGGTCACTGTCAAAGATGGCAATATTGAAATCGAGGGAAAGGTGATTCGGATTTTTGCAGAGAAAGAACCCAATAAAATTCCTTGGGGAAGTTTGGACGTGGATATCGTCTTGGAGTCCACCGGTAAATTCACAGAAAAGAAAGCGGCATCCGGACATTTGCTGGGTGGTGCCAAAAAAGTAATCATCACCGCCCCTGCCCAAGGCGACGTGCCCACCATCGTTCTTGGTGTAAACGAGCATATTCTCTCGGGGAATGAGTCGATCATCTCCAACGCCTCTTGCACGACCAACTGCCTTGCTCCGATGGTCAAGATCTTGGACGACAACTTTGGTATCCAAAAAGGGTATGTGTCCACGATCCATTCCTACACCAATGATCAGAACCTTCACGATGCCCCACACAAGGATTTGAGGAGAGCGAGGGCTGCCGCCTATTCCATTATTCCGACCAGCACACACGCTGCCAAGGCCATGGAGATCGTCCTCCCCCACTTGAAAGATAGAATCGAGGCCTCTGCCATGCGGGTGCCTGTTCCGGATGGTTCCTTGACTGATTTGACTGTTCTTTTGAAAAGAGAGACCACCAGTGCCGAAATCAATGCCATTTTCAAGAAAGAAGCGGATGGAAAACTAAAGGGGATCTTGGAATACGAGGAAAATCCAATTGTATCCATCGATATCATCGGCAATCCCCATTCCTGTATTTTCGATGCAGGATTGACTTCCGCAAAAGGAAACTTGGTAAAAATAGTGGGCTGGTATGACAATGAAGCCGGTTATTCCAACAGGCTGATGGATTTGATTCTACTGGTTGGGAAATAAACAAAAAGTATACATTTCACTTCTCTTGAAGGGAGATGTATGCTTTCATAAATTCAATGGCCAGATGAATACTTTCCAAAAAATCCTCCAGGTGTTTGGGAAATTCGGGATGTTCAAAACCTTTTTCTTCAATCAACACTTTACCGGCATTCACGACTTCGGTTAGCCTTTCCATCCCAAACATGGTCAAGGTTGGCTTGGTTTTGTGCCGGATTTGTTGGATGATCTCCGCATTCTGAAGCGTGGCACCTTCCTGGTATTTTTCTTTGAGTTCCAACAAGGAATGGAGGATTGCAGAGACCAACTCAGACTTGAAGTCCTCGTCTCCCTCCACCATATCCTCTATCATTTCAAAATCAATCGGTGGGTTTTGAAGCATTTTTAGGCATTTATTTTGGATGATTTGCCAGCGAGGTAGCCGGTACTCCAGGCGGCCTGGAAGTTGAACCCTCCAGTGATCCCATCTATGTTAACCACCTCTCCTGAAAAGAACAAATTTTTGACAATCTTGCTCTCCATGGTATCGGGATGGACCTCATTCAGATCAACGCCACCTGCGGTTACGAATTCCTCTTTGAATCCGGTCTTTCCTTCGATGGCAACAATATAGCAAAAAAGATTCTGCACAAGCTTATTTAACTGCTTTTTTGGGATTTCATACCATAAAAATTGACTTTCTATATCAGATTTCTCTGCCAAATGCTCCCAAAGTCTGGTAGGAATGCCAAAAAGTGGGTTTCCCATGATCTTTTTCTTGGGATGCTCATGTTTAAATCGGTTCAATTTATCCAAAGTCTCCTCTTCCGAAAGATCGTGGACCCAGCGGATATGTGCGTTGGCGTGGTAATCTTGGTCAAAAAGCCATTGGGCGCCAAAAGCCGAAAGTTTCAAAACAGCCGGCCCACTCACGCCCCAATGGGTGATCAACAAAGGCCCTCTGTAGGCCAGTTTGGTCCCCTCCAACCGTACAAACGCGTCGGGGACGGAAATGCCCATCAGCTTTTTGATGGGCTCATTTGGGGTGTTGAAGGTAAACAGAGAAGGAACAGGAGGAATGATGGTATGCCCAAGTTTTTGTAAAAAGTCAAAACCCTGGATTTTAGGAAAACCACCTATGCAGACGATCAATCTGTCAAATTCCAAGGTTTTCTTTTCGGAAATGACTTGAAAGCCATCCCCAACCTTCCTGATTTCAATAACGGGAAAATTGAATATGGTTTCCACTTGGAGCGCCCTTGCCGCCTGTTGAAGGGCGTCGATGATGGATTGGGAATCATCAGATACGGGAAACATCCTGCCATCTTGCTCTACCTTGAGCTTTACGCCCCGGGATTCGAACCAGTCTACAGTATCTTTGACCGAAAAATGTCCAAAGACTTTTTTAAGGAATTTCTCCCCTCTTGGATAGTTTTTGATAAGTTGGGGATTTTCGAAGGCGGCATGGGTGACATTGCACCTTCCCCCACCGGAAATCTTGACCTTGGCCAGGACTTTTGAAGTTTTCTCTAAAATGGTGACCTTTGCTCCTCCTTCAGCGGCATGAATTGCTGAAAAAAAGCCAGCCGCACCCGCCCCAATTATTCCTATTTTTAACATCCCGCAAATTTAACCCGAAATATGCATTCCGTTTCCTAATGGGCTTGAAAAATCAAGGAAATCAGATTATTTGGGAATTAAGGCAGCGTACTGTTTTGGTGAAGTCCAAAATAACAAACCAACAACTGATTGAGAGGCGTTTTTAGGCTAGAATTGAATTGGTCATGCACAATACGGGTTAAACATTCCAAATGCCCAATCCAAGCAAAATTGGAGAACTACCTCTTTTTTCCTGTGATGGAACCCAATATTCCTCTGGCCAATTCCCTGAAAAGTGTTCTTCCCATCTGTCTTACCATCGTGTTTTTGCTCAAATCCTCAAACATACTGGCCTCCTTCGCGGGTCTTCCTGCTCTTGTGGCAGGTACCTTGGCAACTGGTTTTGACACCGCTGCCGCTTCTTCTGCTCGGGATATTTTCTTTTCCAGGATATCAAAAGCACTTTCACGGTCGATTTCGGCATTGTATTTTTTCACCAAGCTCGAGGCATTCACCAGCTGGTTGATTTCGCTGGAATCCAAAATATCCATGCGTGAAATGGGTGCCCGTAAAAGGGTGTGCACTAGCGGAGTAGGAATTCCCTTTTCACTCAAAGCAGTAACCAATGCTTCTCCAATTCCCATCGAAGTGAGTACCTCCGAGGTTTTGTAGAAAGGTGATATGGGATAATTTTCTGCGGTTTTGACAATGGCCTTTCTGTCCTTGGCCGTAAAGGCACGAAGCGAATGCTGGACTTTCAATCCCAATTGACCCAATACATTGTCCGGTACGTCTGTTGGGGATTGGGTACAAAAGAAGACCCCTACTCCCTTGGAGCGAATCAGCTTGACGATGGATTCAATCTTGTTGATCAAATCCTTGCTGGCATGGGAAAACACCAAATGGGCTTCATCAATAAAAAGACAAAGTTTGGGTTTATCCGAATCACCTTGCTCCGGAAAGGTTTCGTAGATCTCCGAAAGCAAACTCAACATAAAGGTGGAGAAGAGTTTAGGACGGTTTTGAATATCGGTCAAACGGATAATGGAAATCAAACCCTTACCATCCTTTGTTCTGACAAAATCCTCTACATCAAATGACCGCTCCCCAAAAAAGCTTTCCGCTCCTTGCTGCTCCAACTCAATGATTTTACGCATGATCGTATTGACCGAGGCGGAGGATATTCCACCAAATTCCTTGGTAATGGCCTCTTTTCCCTCATTCTTGATGTATTGAAGTACTTTCTTGAGGTCTTTGAGGTCCAACAAGGGCATGTGGTGGGTATCACAAAACCTGAAAACCAAAGAAATCACCCCCCCTTGGGTAGCGTTCAAATCCATGATCTGAGACATCAGGACTGGGCCAAATTCAGAAACAGTGGCCCTCATTCTTACCCCTTTCTCCTGGCTGATGGACATCAACTCCACGGGTAAGCCCATGGGATCATACTCCAATCCTATCATGGCCATCCGCTTTTCGATGAAAGCATTTTTTTCCCCTGGCATAGCCAAACCCGATAGGTCTCCCTTTAAATCCATCAATACCGAGGGGACACCCTTGAGAGACAATTGCTCCGCAATCACCTGCAGTGTTTTGGTCTTTCCCGTGCCGGTTGCACCAGCAATCAATCCATGGCGGTTGAGCGTTTTGAGAGGAATTTTTACATGCGTTTCATGGACAGGTTCGAGATCCAAGATTCCTGTGCCCAATACGATATAGTCATTTTTAAAAGTATACCCTTGCTCAATATGTGATTTAAACAGTTCTGTATTGCTCATTTGAAAGGTTCAATAGTTTAGTACACAATCTAAATTAAAAAACCTGAATACGTAAAGATGAATTGAGGTTTTTTTTAATGAGAGCGACAATTTGTGAGTGGGTCACAACAGATTCTAGTATTCAATCCCATCCGCGTTAACGCATTACCTGACTATGAAAAATCTAATTTCAATACATATATTTTTTGATAGCGTTTTTCGGTCAAAAAGGAAGTAAGGGTTTCAAATTTAAATACCATAAGTGAAATCCGTGGGAATATGGAAGCCATAGTTGTTTTTTTGGGTTAAAGAAAAAGATTGAATCCCGAAGGTTTTTCGCCAAAGCAGGTAGTTGACATTGATCGCAATTTTCTTTCTTTGTCCCTTTTTGCTTGATCAAAAAGGAACCAAAAAATCAAGGCTGATATCTCTTCTTCAAATTGGGACGGGAATTCTTAACTTTATTGATTATCTTCCAATTTGATTTTTGTCTGGCTTCTACGCGCTAAAAATGAGTGGATCTCGTTCGGAAAAACTCACGAGCTAACTCATTTTCTTCACGCTCTCCGAATCCTGCCAAAAACCGCAGATATATAGGCCGTCCTTTTATCCGGAGAAAGTTTGGTGCGAAGGTATCGTTTCCTTCCGGTTAACCGTGGTCTGTGTCCCCACAGACCACTCCTTCCCTACTTGCCGTTCAATATCCACGAAGCCTGAAGGCAATGCCTGCCAACAGAGGTAGGCTTCAACCTTGATTAGCCAGGTGTTGCAACCCGTGGGAATTGGAATGTCGTGGTTGTTGGTCATTGGCTAAAGAAAAAGATTGAATCCCGAAGGTTTTTCGCCAAAGCAGGTGGTTGACATTGATCGCAATTTTTTTCCTTTGTCCCTTTTTGCTTGATCAAAAAGGAACCAAAAAATCAAGGCTGATATCTCTTCTTCAAATTGGGACGGGAATTCTTCACTTTATTGATTCCCTTCCAATTTGATTTTTGTCTGGCTTCTACGCGCTAAAAATGAGTGGATCTCACTCGGTGAACCTTCGTGAGCTAACTCATTTTCTTCACGCTCTCCGAATCCTGCCAAAAACCGCAGATATATA
>NZ_JAUSPP010000012.1:0-18110 GCF_030656585.1 Rhodonellum sp. | reverse complement strand
AAGACCTCGACGGTCCCCTATGATTTCGACCATTCGGGAATTGTCCGCGCTCCATATGCAAAACCAGCAGCGGAATTATTAATGAGTTCTGTCCGGGAAAGACGATACCGTGGGTTTTGCATTGACAACATGGCGCATTTTGATAAGGTAATAGCCCATTTCAATACCCTCAAGGAGCCTATTTATGCAGTTTATTCCAAAAGCGCCTTTCTTGACCATAAGTATATCCAATCCACGCTCAAATACCTGGATGCATTTTATGCCATCATCAATAATCCTAAAAAGGTCAAACAGGAATTCCAATACCCCTGCAAAGAAGACGGCACGGGTCATGTCGTGATCAAAGGGCTTCGGAATTAATTGAATGAAGTATTTTATTTTCTTTTTCTTTCAAGCACCGGAACCCTGAATGAATAAAATCAATGCTCTAAATCCAGGTATAAAAGCTTTGGTCCTTGCTTTAAATTCTGGTCTTCCAAAATCAGTCAGTCAAATACCGTTTGAATTATATTCATTTAAAAAGCATTGATTTTTGTTTAAATTTAAATCAAATCCTATCCCCTATGAAAACCCAACTGATCATTTTTCTATTCATCCTTTCTTCCTCCTTGTCAGTCGCACAAAATGCAAGTCCTATTTTGGGAGAGATGCCACAGAAATTCCCGGAAACTTTTGTGCCCGAACCCAAGGGCGTTGAAGTGGAGGTTTGGGCTGAAAATTTCAATATCCCTTGGAGCCTTTTGTTCCTTCCCAATGGAGACGCATTGGTTGCGCAGCGAAAAGGAGAGATTATGAGAGTACCCAAAGGAAGCCACATACAGGAATCATTTTTTGAGGTCAGCGATATCATGGCTGTCGGAGATGCCGGCCTTATGGGCATGGCATTGCATCCTGATTTTGAAAACCAATCCTTCATCTACCTCATGTACACTTACGCTGGGGAAAACAATGCATTGACCAGCAAAGTAATACGGATCAAGCATGACGGAAACACCGCTAAAGACGACCGGGTCATTTTGGACAATATCCCTGCTTTTGCCATCCATTTGGGAGGAAGGATCGCTTTTGGTCCAGACAAGATGCTCTATATCGGCACGGGTGATATGAGCCAACCCTTTACTGCCCAGAATCTGGAATCACTGGCTTCGAAAATCCTCCGGGTGACGCCCGAAGGAGAAATCCCCAAGGACAATCCTTTTCCCAATTCGCCCATCTATTCCTATGGCCATCGTGTCGTTCAGGGATTTGCCTGGGATCCTGAAACGCAAACGATGTTCAACTCAGAACATGGACCTTCGGGAGCAGCTGTCGAAAACGAAGTCAAATTCAGGGATGAGGTCAATTTGGTTGTGAAAGGAAAAAATTACGGTTGGCCAATGGTGGTGGGTGCACCGGGAATTGAGGAGTATGAAGACCCGATTTTGAGTTGGAACGATGCTGCCTTCCCTCCTGCCGGAATGGTTTTCTATAAAGGGGATCTTTTCGTGACCTCTTTGGGAGGCCAAGCGGTGATGCGTGTGATTTTTGAAGAGGAAGGTTTCAAAGTCAAAAAAACGGAACGCTGGTTTTCGACGGGGCTTTCGGAAGGGGTTTACGGAAGATTCAGGGACATCACCATTGGACCTGACGGTTACCTATATGTCTGTACCAGCAATACGGATGGTAGGGCCAAGACCCGACCTGGAGATGACAAGATTTTGAGAATCAAAATCTTGGACTAATTCCGGCAATCGATTTTGACCCCGAAATATGGATTAGATTTCCTAATGGGCTTGAAAAATCAAGAAAATCAGACTATTTGGGGATGAAGGCATAGTACTGATTTGGTGAAGTCAAGAATACTAAACAACCGACTGATTAAGAAGCATTTTTAGGCTATAATTGAATTGGCAATGCATAAAACGGTTTGAACACGACATGAAACACAGCTTTTGTTTCCGCCTAACCTAAATCACAAAATCATGTTCCCCGCCGATCATCACAGAGGTCATTGTCAGGGATCCGCCAACAGCTTTGTCGTTGAAGAAAGCAACCTCTTCTTTCTCACCTTGCAGCCCCAGACTGTATAAAAGGGGATAATAATGGTCTGGGGTTGGGATGGCCAATCTTGCCGCCGGTCCCAAACGCATATAATCGACCAAGGATTGATGGTCCTTGGAACTGATTTTTTCCTTGAAAATGGAATTCATCTCCAAAGCCCAGTCAAAGCCATATTCCGGTTCATTTAATTTGTCCCAAGCCACCTTTCCAAGGTTGTGCACCATGTTTCCACTGCCAATAATCAACACTCCTTTTTTGCGGAGCTGAGCCAAATCTTTGGCTAGCCGATAATGGAATTCGGGTGATTGGGCATAATCAATGCTCAATTGCATAACAGGAATATTGGCCTCCGGATACATGTGCCGGACGACTGTCCAGGTACCATGGTCCAATCCCCAGTCATGATCCAAACCGACATGGCTATGGGAAACCAACTTGGACGTATATTCAGCCAATTCCGGATTTCCAGGAGCTGGATAGGTGACATCAAAAAGTGCTTTCGGAAATCCACCAAAATCATGTATTGTTTTAGGCTGTTCCATGGCCGTGATCCAAGTTCCCCTTGTCAACCAATGGGCTGATATGACAAGGACAGCGGTCGGTATTGGGATTTTTTGACCCAATTTCTTCCACTGCTGGGAAAAAAGGTTGTCCTCAATCCCGTTCATAGGTGAACCGTGGCCAATAAACAGCACTGGCATTGGTTCTGCGGATTTTTGGGTGTCAGACCATTTGCTTAATCCCTGTAAATTGTAAATCATTTTGATATTCTTTTGGATTTTAAACAAACAACTTAACTTGTTAAATAATTCTAGAAGAAACCAAATCCCAAAACCAAAAAACCTATTCCATGCGGCTTTATAAGACTTCCGAAGGCATACTCATCGAAACAGATTCCGGTCATTACCTAAAGGAAAATACCCCTTGGAATGATTTTGTCAATCGCGACAATCTTCACCAACTGGTTTTGGATGAGTTGGAAGATTTGGAAAAAGTGATTTGGGATGGAAAAGACATTTTGGCTCCGATAGGGACGCAGGAAATCTGGGCTGCAGGTGTCACCTATATGAGAAGCCGAGAAGCGAGAATGGAAGAGTCCAAGGAAAGCGGAGCTGCGGTATTTTATTCCAAAGTCTATGAAGCAGAAAGGCCAGAACTGTTTTTCAAATCCACCCATTTCCGTGTTGCCGGACCCGAGCAGGCGGTCCACATCCGCAAGGATTCCCAATGGAACGTACCAGAACCCGAACTCACACTTTACGCAACCTCATCGGGTCAGATCGTGGGATATACGATTGGCAATGACATGAGCTCAAGAGATATAGAAGGTGAAAACCCGCTCTACTTGCCGCAGGCAAAATGCTATGACCGTTCGGCGGCAATCGGCCCTGGACTTTACGTTCCTGCTTTACCCATTGATTCAGACACCATCATTTCCATGAAGATCCACAGAGACAACCAAGAGGTTTTTTCCGGCCAGATTTCCATCAATCAAATGAAGCGCGGACATGGGGAGCTGATCGAATTTCTTTTCAGGGAAATGCATTTCCCCGTGGGCGTTTACCTGATGACGGGAACTTGCTTGGTTCCGGAGGATGGGTTCACCTTGCAAGAAGAGGATAGCATTTCCATCACCATCGACCAGATTGGGACCTTGACAAATCATGTAAAAATGAAACAGTGACGAAGAATTTCAATGCCGATTTAACCCAAAATTACTTTGGTCTTCCTAATCGGGTTTAAACTGCAAGAAAATCAGACTATTTGGAGAATAGAGTTTAGGATCGATCTGGGGATTCAAAAACAGAAAGCAACTTTCTGAATATGAACCTTTTCCTTGCCCTTGTGCAATTGGCAAGGCCTGAGCTTGGTTGATCAAAGTCAAAAACTGGATGGACTTGAAAACTATTTCATTTATGGATAAAGTTCTGAATACCATCAACCTGTATGGTTTTTATCTGAATCAACATTTCAAAAAATCCATTCAAAAGAGTGCTGCCCATTGTTAAAAATAAAATTTAAGGCTGAATTATTGCTGATTTATTATCCTTAAAAGATTCCCTTCCCCCAATTGTCCTAAAAAATGCGCCTATTCAAATGCAATCATTGTGCTTATCCGGTTTATTTCGACAATACCTTTTGTGGGCATTGTGGCAACACCTTGGGTTTTGATGCGCAATCCTTAAAAATGATTTCTCTGCATGCCCATGATGACGGCATTTTTACTGGATCGATGTATGGGAGAGGTTTTCATTTTTGTGCCAACCACGAACACAATGTGTGCAACTGGGTCATCCTGGATGATGATCCCGCCAAATATTGTATTTCCTGCGCACTGAACAGTACCGTTCCCGATATCTTGAAACCTGACCATCTGGAAAGATGGAAAATCATTGAAGCCGCAAAGCGCAGATTGATCTACAGTCTTTTGAGATGGAAACTCCCAGTGATCAGTAAGAAAACAGATCCTAAAAAAGGCCTTGCCTTTGCGTTCAAATCCAATGATGGAAGAGAAATAGGAAACCAGGTGCTAACTGGACACGCCAGCGGACTGATCACCATGAACATTGCCGAAGCAGATGACGTCGAAAGGGAAATGGCCAAAAACCAGATGGAGGAAGTATATCGAACCGTTTTGGGACATTTTCGCCATGAAGTCGGACATTACTATTGGGACCTCCTTATTTATGGGACGGATCATTTGAGTGAATTCAGGAAGCTCTTTGGGGATGAAACCACAAGTTATCAGGAAGCCTTGAACAGACATTACCAAACTGGAGCGCCAAATGACTGGAATGAACACTTCATCAGTCCATATGCCACCATGCATCCTTGGGAAGACTGGGCGGAGAGTTGGGCGCATTACATGCACATGGTAGACACCCTGGAAACGGCCTTTTCTTTTGGACTGTCCATTTCTCCCAGAATTTCAAAACCCGGGGATTACCTCTCCACCAAGCAGGAATCAAATGCTTACGACACTTTGGATTTTGATAAGATTTTCAACCAATGGTTGCCCGTAACATTTATGATGAACAGCATGAACAGGAGCATGGGCGCAAAGGATGTCTATCCCTTTGTGATCAATTCTTCGGTGAAGGAAAAGTTAAGGTTCATTCACAACATCATTCATGGAAAAGAAATCATTGGTTGAAAAAAAACGAAATCCAGGAGCCAAAACCAAAGGGTTCATAACGCACAGATATTTGTTTATCAGGATGAATAAATGGGCTTCAAATCTCAATTCCATCCTATATATCCTAAATAAAAATACAAATCACCGAACTCTAAGCCTTTAAAATTGGGTTGTTAAGCTGAAATCATTTTTCAAAACTAAATAAATCTCTCAATGAAAGCATCCGATCTTTTTATAAAAGCCCTTGAAAATGAGGGCGTAGAATATATTTTCGGGGTACCTGGAGAGGAAAACCTGGATTTTCTTCAATCCCTTAAAAATTCAAAAATCAAATTGATCCTTACCCGCCACGAGCAAGGCGCTGGATTTATGGCCGCCACTTACGGCAGGTTGACGGGTAAAGCCGGAGTTTGCCTTTCCACCTTGGGACCTGGAGCCACCAATCTCGTGACTCCGGCAGCATACGCCCAACTTGGTGCCATGCCGATGATGATGATCACCGGCCAAAAGCCAATCAAAAAAAGCAAACAAGCGAGTTTTCAGATCATAGACGTGGTGGACCTAATGCGTCCAATCACCAAATTCACCAAACAAATCGTCAACAGCAACAATATCGCCTCCAGCGTTCGGGAAGCTTTTAGATTGGCCATCGAGGAGAGACCGGGGGCTGTCCACTTGGAATTGCCGGAAGATATTGCCCAAGAAGATTGTGAACCGGATGTTTTTGAAGTAGTGGGGCACATTATCCCAAAAGCGGATGACATTGCCATCGATCAGGCTGTCAAGATGATCCAGGATGCAAAGATGCCCTTGTTGCTTATCGGTGCAGGTGCCAATAGAAAGATCACTTGCGAAGCATTACGGGAATTTGTGGATACCACAGGGATCTATTTTTTCACCACGCAAATGGGAAAAGGAGTGATCGACGAAAGGCATGCCCAATACCTTGGAACTGCCGCCCTTTCCAGCAATGATTTTATCCATACCGCAATCGACCAGGCCGACCTGATCATCAATGTGGGACATGATGTGATCGAGAAACCTCCTTTTTTCATGAAAAAAGGAGGGAAAAAAGTGATTCACGTCAATTTCTCCCCCGCTGGCGTAGATCCTGTTTATTTCCCACAGCTCAATGTCGTGGGTGACATCACGCCCACCGTCAAAAAACTTTCCCAAAGAATCGCCAAACAGCAAAATTGGGATTTCAGCTTTTTTGAAAAAGTCAAAAAAGAAGTTGCCCAACACCTGAGTACTTATTTCAAGGATGAAAGATTCCCGATGCTTCCGCAGCGTCTGGTCAATCTCCTTCGCGAAAGTCTGGCACCACAGGACATCATTACCTTGGACAATGGCGTTTACAAACTTTGGTTTGCCAGAAATTACACTTGCTACCAACCCAACACGCTCCTGCTCGACAATGCATTGGCATCGATGGGTGCGGGATTGCCTTCTGCTATGGCAGTCAACATGATTCATCCTGATAAAAAAGTGGTGGCCGTATGTGGGGATGGTGGTTTTATGATGAATTCTCAGGAATTGGAAACGGCCATCCGGCTAAAACTCAACCTGACCGTGATCATTCTCAATGACAATGCTTTTGGAATGATCAAATGGAAACAGGAAGACATGGGCTTTGATGATTTTGGCTTGGACTACAAAAACCCTGATTTTGTGAAATATGCAGAAAGTTATGGTGCCAATGGCTATCGCCCTGCAAACGACGGGGATTTTCAGGAAATCCTGAGACACTGTTTGGAAACCGATGGCGTACATGTGATCGATCTCCCTGTTGATTATTCCTTAAACCACCCCATTCTGAATGTGATGTTAAAACAAAAAACACAGAAATTATGAGCGAAAAGAAAACCTTGAAGATATATGCCCCCTTTGACCAAAGCTTGATCAAAGAAATCCCGATGGTGGGAAAAAAGGAAGTGGAAAAAGTATTGGAAACAGCCAATGGCTTGTTTTTGGACCGAAGCAAATGGATTCCCGCACACAAAAGGATTTCCATCCTGGAAAAAGTGGCGGCATTGATGAAGGATCAAATCGATAGCTTGACCAAAACAGCGGCTCAGGAAGGCGGAAAACCCTATCAGGATTCCAAAGTGGAAGTGCTCCGCGCCATCAACGGCGTGAAAATCGCTGCCGAAGAAATTTCCAGAATCAAGGGAGAGCAAATCCCAATGGGACAAACGGAAGCGTCAATCAACCGCATTGCCTTCACCACAAGGGAGCCAATCGGTGTGGTGGCTTCGATTTCGGCTTTCAACCATCCTTTAAACCTGGTCATTCATCAGACGGTCACCGCATTTGCCGCCGGCTGTCCCGTGATCATCAAACCTGCATCTACCACCCCGCTTTCCTGCCTGGCTTTCATGGACATCCTGGGAGCGGCTGGTGTGCCCAAAGGTTGGGTGCAAACTGTCATTTGTGACAATGAAACCTCAGAATTCATGGTCACGGACAAAAGGATAAACTTTCTTTCGTTTATCGGTTCGGCCAAAATTGGTTGGTACCTGAAATCCAAACTATCTCCCGGCACCCGATCTGCCTTGGAACATGGTGGTGCGGCACCCGTCATTGTGGAAAAAGACGCGGACGTCAAAGAAATGCTTCCCTTGTTGGTGAAAGGCGGATTTTATCATGCTGGACAGGTTTGTGTATCCGTCCAGAAAATATTTATCCACGAAACCATTGCGGAGAACATTGCCAATAGTATTGCAGAAATGGCCAAAAAGCTGGTTGTAGGAGATCCTCTAGATGAAAAAACAGAAGTCGGTCCACTGATCGTACCCAAAGAAGTGGATCGTGTGGAAGAATGGGTGGAGGAGGCAGTGAAAAGTGGAGCCAAAGTGCTTTGCGGTGGAAAAAGAATCTCCGATACGCTTTATGCCCCGACTGTATTGTGGAATCCTTCTCAAGACGCGAAAGTCTCCAAGGAAGAGATTTTTGGTCCTGTGGTCTGTGTCTATCCTTTCCAGGACAGGGAAGAAGCAATCAAGGAGGCAAATCGTCTGGATCTGCATTTTCAGGCAGCAGTGTTTACCAAAGACTTGGACGTGGCATTGGACACCGTCCAAAAACTAAATGCAACGGCAGTTATGGTCAATGACCACACCGCATTTCGGGTGGATTGGATGCCATTTGGCGGAAGAGATGCCTCTGGCGAAGGTTTGGGAGGAATCCCCTACTCCATCCATGAAATGACAAGAGTGAAATTGATGGTCATCAAGAGTAAGGTCTTGTAAAATTGAATTTTTGAAAAAAGGTGAAGTGACGCTTTTATCCGGTCGAGGTTAATAATCTCTTCAGGATTTGGGAGTCACTTCACCTCTATTTTTTATTTTAAAACGGCATGCATATTATCATCAAGCCCATGGCAATTGATAGGGAGGTAAATGACTTCCGGTTGTCAAATACACTTTTTAGAGCAGGCACCTTTTGATTCAAAACAACTCAATTCTTGAATTTGGCGCAATTAGAAAAGCTAAAACGAAATCATTTTCCAAATACAGGAATACCGTGGTCGTAGAACCTCAATAGCTTCATTATTTGATTATATGTATCATTAGACAGCAATTACTGACTTGTATGAAAAAAAAAGACATGTGGAAATATCTATATATTACAAAAAGGCTAAAGCAATTATCCATCCGGGGAACCCCCTGTTTTTTCAGCTTTGATTTCCGGTGTTTTCTGTAGCAGATTATTTTCCCGGACAAAAAATAATAAAGTGAATGTCAAGCCAAAAACCAGATCAAAAAATAAGCAAAAAGGGAAACTACCAAAGAGGTGACCAATACCGGCAACAATGATTTTTTCAGAATGGAGGCATAATCATTCTCCCCAGCCACTGCTGCGGCAGCGATAATGTTAAATAGACAAACCGCATTGCCCAAAGAAGCGCCCATGAGCTGCATGCTAAGGACAATCTCAGGATTCAGTCCAAGACTTAGGGCAGAAGAATTCTGGACTGAACCAAAAATAATATTGGAAACAGTGGTGCTTCCGGAAATAAAGGTACCAAGTATTCCGATCATTGGACTGATCAAGGGATAAGCCTGACCGGATTTAATAAATTCGGCAGCGATGGCATCTATCATGGAGGGCATAAGGTCACTTCCACTATTGAGCATCAGCTGCGTAATGGCGAGGGAAGGGAAAAGCACCAAAAAGACCATGAAGGTTTTTGAAAAAGCGGGTTTCCAATCAAATTTAAAGTCTTTCACCTGAAACAAGGCAAAAGCAGAAGCGATCAGAAAAGGTATCAACGGAGACCGTAGCGGTTGAAGGCCCGCGCTGATCTCTGTACCTAGAATGGCCTTAAATTCTACTCGATAAGCTAAAAAGTCAGCCAATCCCGGAAACATTTTGGGAAGCAGTAGCAGGATTACCAGCACAAAATATGGTGTCCATGGTTTGTAAGGTATTTTTTATTTTTGAAAAGAAAAATGTAAGAAACCCCAGCCATCACCACTGCGGCAATGATACCGGTAAGTTCCCTCAAATAAAAGGAAACCAAAACCATTGGCACCATGATCGCAAA
The DNA here is from genome assembly GCF_030656585.1 of Rhodonellum sp. Classification (NCBI taxonomy): domain Bacteria; kingdom Pseudomonadati; phylum Bacteroidota; class Cytophagia; order Cytophagales; family Cytophagaceae; genus Rhodonellum; species Rhodonellum sp. The sequence continues at coordinate 8,385 of NZ_JAUSPP010000012.1, read as the reverse complement.
GTACAATATCCATGCATAAGATTGATTATTTACAAAGGTTTCTCTTTTCAAAAAGATCAAAATAAAGACCAGAATTACTATTCCTGCCAAAAACATTCCTCCTGTCGAATAAAGATAGATGTTGCTGACAGCATCTATCTGGAGGTTTAAGGGAATTTGGAAGCCTGCTGTGACAGGTGTGCCTACAGCTCCCGCCATTGCAAAAAGACCGTCAATGAGAAGAACCACGGCAATGGATAGCAAGGGAGAATAACCCAATGATATCAGCAAAAGTGGAACAATGGCCCCAGGTGTACCGAAGCCAGCAACACTTTCAAAGAATGCAGTTAGGAAAAACGCCAAAAAGTAAAATCTAAATGACTTGTCAGGATGAATTCTGGCTAGAGAATCCTTAATACCGGATATGTATGATTTTTGCTCCATGATCTGGTACAGAAATATCGCCCCGAAAATGATCATCAAAATATTTACCGTCCCAGCCAACGCACTTATCAGGGAAGCAAGAAAAGGTATAACTCCTTTGCCTAAAGAAAAAATAATGCCGAGGTGACAATAAAACCAGCGTAAATACCCGTCTTGACACTCTTTACTAGACTGAGGACCAGTAGCATAAGGATGGGAAGAAAAGAAAGGATTATAAAAAGTGGCGTCATTGACCAATTAAATGTCCGATAAAACTAATGAAATAAATTGCTGTTTTATCAATTCAACCCAAAATATGCATTAGGTTTCCTTATTGAGGAGTTGAAACTTCAAGAAAATCAGACTATTGGGAGAATATGACATATAACCGGGATGGTGAAGTCAAAAACAATAAACAACTTTCCAACTATTGAGAAATTTCAGGCTGGAATAGCATTTGTAATGCTTGAGGCGGCTTATACATAAGTCCAGCTTGAACAGATGGCTGAATCATTCCATTTTTCGGACTGTTTGGCTATGGCTTATTGCTTAACCCTAGAAATAAAGGTTTCAGGCATCGGGTTGATTTAGATAGTGTTTGTCATCAATTTTTTGCTTCGCAAAAGCCGTCGGAAAACTGATGCAAAAAATCAAAAACCCATTCTTTTTTTCTTTATCTCCCTTTTACAGAAGTCCTGTTGCAATGACTGAATTTCTTAATGAAACGAGATTCACGGCCATTCATATCAACATTTTGCTGCATTTTATGCAGCACATCGTAAATATTTCGATATTGATTTTTTCATATAGGAATATTGGTTGAACAATTGACAATCCAGTTCTGGTTGGGCCAACTTGTGTTTTTGAATCTTGATATTTTAATATTCATCAAAAAAAAGAAAAACGAATTTTTTGGCAATTAGCAGTATTGGCTTTTAACAAGCCGTTCTTTTTCAACTCTCAAAAGTTTTTTATTTTAAAACCCAAAAATCCCTAGACAAAAAAAAGTGTCTATTTTCGTTTAACTAATTGAAATAATTATTTTTATAAGTTAAACAGAGTTTAAAATAATGGCATTTAATCATGTTGACTACCTAAATTATAGTAATTTTGATTAACAAAGAATGCGGTTTATCTATTCATTTTCTAACATTAAAACAATCAATCATGATTTTACTAAAGAAATTTAAAACCATCGCTCTTACATTAGCTGCTTTTGGCTTCCTTTTTTCTGCCTCTTTAAGTTCCTGTGGAAACAAAAAGACTGAATCGGAAGGTACCGAAAAAATTGAGCAACCTGAAAATGCAGGTGAGCATCCCGAAGAGGCGGAACATCCTGCTGATTCCACAGAACATCCTGCTGAATCAACAGGTGGAGAACATCCAAAAAATTAAGGAAAGCTGGAATCAAGTCACAAATGAAAACAATTTGATTGCTGGATTAGGTTAATATTTAATCCAACAGTTTATTAAAATATCCGAAGACCTAAAATCGATATTTATAGGTCTTCGGATATTTTTTTGACTGCTTACTCTGCTTTTCTTGTAAAGGAAAATTTGGTTTTTGGATAGGCAGTCTTCCCTCCAATTTCTAAAATTGGCATGGCCAAAAAATTTATCGGTCCAGATGCCGGCCCGGGCTGAACAACAATATCTCGTCCCTGACTCAACTCGATCCTGTTTGCGGGGTGTCTTCCGAAATAATAGGTGGCAAGGGCTGTGTATTTATTCCCTTCGCTGATATCCACCGGCCACCATTTTCCCTCAGCATAAAATTCCGCCCAACAGTGATACCCATCAATTCCTCCATCATTTCTGTCAGAAGGAACAGAAGCCCCAATGGAAAAACGGGCTGGAATATCGACCGATCTTGCCAGAGAAATAAAATAGGAATGGAATTCAGTACAGTTTCCTGTTTTGGAGTCACAGGCAAAATCCGAATCCCCACTTCCATATTTGCCGAACTTCATGTACCGCATGTTGTCAATAATATAATCGTAAAGCGCCCGTGCCTGCATCAGTTTGCTTTCATTCCGTTTTTCGCCAATTGCTTCATTGGCTATTTCTAGAAAACGGCCTCCAACAGGCATTAAAAGATTTGAACTCAAATATCTTTCGTGCACAGGCATCTGGGCATCATAAGGGCCTTTTTCTTTGCGATTAACCTTGTAAATTATTTCCAGATTTTGACCGCTGTGTTCAGGACCTAGTTCCAAGTAAAGAATATTGTTGTTAAAATCTTTATCGGCTAGTATTCTTTGTTTGCCGGGTGCTTTCATGGATATCAACTCAACAGTTTGGTAGGTATCTGTCTTGGCTATGGGTATCCACATTTTTGCCGATTCGGTGATTTCCGGTAATTCGCTCTGATAATAAAACTCAAATTCATCCTCCACTTCCACAACACCTAAAAGGTCAGATGTGGCTTTTTCTACAGGGATTTTACGCCAAGTCTTGTCCACAACCTGCTTCCAGGTATAAAACGGTTTACCGTTAAGTTTGTGGAGAGAAGTTTCTGTAACCTTCATGGCCCCAGGCTCCCCTTCCAAAAAGAAATCCACATCATACACATCACCTTTTTCGTCAGCAAGATCAACGCAGGCAAAATATCTGCTCGGCCCCAAATTAGAAAGGTATTCAGTATGTACACGCACCAGCTTCAAACGCAGCGTTTTCTCAGCGTCTTTAACCAGAAAATAACCATCATTCAAGGCTGTTTCCTTGTCAATAAAAGCTTTGATTCCAGCTTCAATTTCAGATATGGCAACCTTTGGAGCCAATTTAGCAACATGTTCAACTATTTTCTTTTCTTCAACTCTCCCTCCAGAATCACATCCTGAAAGCCCCAGCAACAGTCCAAAAGCAATTAAACAAAAGTTTGTTCTATCAAGGTAATTTTTCATTTTCGTTCTTATTACTCCTTCAATTCCTTTCTCCATTCAGAAAGACACATTAATTTCATATTCTAAAGGTAATCATTTCTCGTGTTTGATTGATACGTTCATTAGCAACTGATCACCCATGAAAGATTTGTCCAAAAGCATCTCCTCTGAAGTGCACAAGATGCACTGAAGTGACTGTGGTGGGCTGACATAAATACCACAAAGCTGCACCCTGACTGCAAACCCTTTCATATTTGGACGGAAACCGCTGATGAGCATCCCTTGGGGTTTAGATGCGTTTGACAGACTTGCATTTATTCTAAATATAAAAATCAGCATCTCACTCTCCCTATAACTTCGGTTGTTTCAGATACCGGGAACCTCAATATACTGATAGATACCTTCCCAACTCATAGGCTTGTTTTTCTTCCCCTTTAGTTTCCTGCTTAATCCTTTGTTATCCATTACTATTTCTATTCCGGCCTAAAATCACTTAACACTCCGTCTTTGTTCACTATTTTTGATTTACCATATCAGCAATACTACTTATTCTCTCAATAGGCTGGTATTCTCGAAGCGTTAATCCCGACTGAAAAACCCAATGCATATTTCGGGTTGAAATATTTAGTTAAACTGAATCAACTCAAAAGCCAATATATCCTCATTGATTTCTGGATTTAAAGGGTGATTGATGGAAAGGTATAATCCTTCTTTGGCGACGAAAAAATCGAATGGATGGTAGGTGTTTTTTTCAAATGATTTTTCTGATAATTTATTTAGTTCTTCATCAAATATTTGAATTGAAAACGGTCCTGAATAATTCCTCAAGTCATGAATTTGCACATTTGGATCCAGTTCATATTGATGGAAGGCAAAACGTAGATAAACTTTTCTAAATGGATCATGTACAATAGTTTCATAATGAGGGCTAGCATATGCATATTTTCTTAAGGCCATCGGATCTGCATCATTTGATAAAATAGCCAATTCTCCGCCCAAATTTAGACTTTTACCAGATTTGGATATTAATGTGCTATCCATCATATCAGTATAATAAACATTGTGATCTCCAAAATAGGAAACTACAAATTTACCATTCGCAGCGGAGATGGAAGGCTCAAAATATTTTGATCCATCGATTAAATAATCTTTTGGATATTTCAACCCTAAAAATTGTGTGGTTCCTGTGTTGAGGTCAATCGCATACATGAGTTCTTTTTTGCTGATTTCATTATTTTTAACCTCTGTAACTTGACCGTGAAAATGTGTTTTTACAATCAGTTTATCACCTATCAAGATCGGATTGCTTAAAAAATAGGCATTGTGTACAAAAGCAGGTGTGTATTTTTCAGGAAGTTTATACTTGATTTTACTGTAAACCCTTCCTGAAGTATCCGCAAGAGACATCTGACCTATTCCTTGGTTAAATAGAAAAATACTGTCTAGGTTGTGTACATAAATTCCAAAAACATAACCTACCCCATCTGGTCCCTCGGTCGAAAACTCAATATCCTTAATTTTTGATTGTGAATTGATATCATAAATTTGGATGCTGTTTTTTGCCCAATTAAGATTAAAAAGCAAAGGATTTTTTCCATGATAATATTGCACGCCATCACTTTGAACAGGAGTATTGTTGTCTAAGGGAAGTTTTATATATTTTCCAGATGGTGTTAAATGAATTGCTGAATTTTTATCCTCATTTTGACATGACATGAGTAGAATAAAAAATAATAGAGATGACAATACTGGTATAATTTTCATGTTTTTTATGTTAAACCCGAGTTTGAGAATCTCTCAAACCTAGGTTATCAGATTAAATTTAATTAACTGTCTTGAACTGGGCAGATTTGTATTTCACAACATATTCTAGTGCAGCTGCCATGACCTTGCGGATCACAATAGTTACTTGGATATGTCACATCATAACATCCAGCATTTGCGCTTATTGGTTTAAAAGAAGCTCACAATAGGGGTATAAATGATGAACACTAATCTAAAAAATTATTTCCAATATGTCTACTAATTAATTAATGGAGAAATACATAAGTTGAAAAATATGGTTTTTAAGACTAAAATTATTCAACTCGTTTTAAAATCTATTTATTTTTTAATTCTAAATTTCAAAAAATTCACTTGGATTTTCTCGTCCTTTTTTCCAGCTGTTTGATCCTTTCCTGAAACTGGATCCGGAGCTCATCAATGAATGTAAGTGGATCCTTGTAGGTTTTAAGGACTTGATAGATAAAAGAGTTTTGAAGTTGGGCGACTTCTGTTTCCAATACTTCTTTTTTCTTTATCAGCGAAGAAATCCTTTGCTTGCTATCCGCTTTTGGATGCGGGGTCGATCCGGTCGAAAGGTTTCCCAGAATCACGTTTTGGTAAAAATAAATCAATTCTTCAAGATCCCCTCTTTTGTAGATCCCATTGAGTTGCGCGGTCAATGCCGTAGCATCCTGGATTTTGCCTTCCTCCCCTCCATGAACTATTTTATCGGGATGCACCTGCACGACTGCTTCTTTGTACAGTCGTCTTAACTCTTCCTTGTCGGACAATTCCAATACTGCTTCTTTCCCAAAAGAACTCCTGTTCGTTCTTAATCCTGTTGGCTCTTGGTAGTTTTTCCCTCTTTTCTTTTGTTCCAGCCTTTTGGCTTTTTTGGCGTTTTTTTGTACCTTATACAAGTCATTCAATTCAGACATTCTGGCAATTGCCCTATCCAACTGACTGTGAATGACATGTTCAAAACTCCTCAATTCATTTTTAAGCGTTTCCCGCAAGGATTCGAGTTGAAGGATCTCCTGCTGAAGGAGGGGTATTGGATCTTTTTTATCAGGATCCATTTTGTCTGGTAATCGCTCCATTTTTTTTTCGGATTAGCAGATTCCTAAAGTGAAAAATAGGTATTCAAGATAAATCCCCGGTTGTGTTGAAAAACACTTTTCCCATCGACCAATCGACCGTATTGCAGCGTCTGATTGAGGTATCCTCCTTCGATTCGTAGACTTTTGCTGAATTGATATCCAGCCAACAGTCCTATTCTGTTTTGGTCAAAAATATTCTGATTCACATATTTCCCGAATCCAATCATCACTTCATCGTATGCTGCCAAATAAGGTTCTTTGTCCTCCAATGTCGGCCCGACCAGTGGAATTTGGATTCTTGCCATATAACGGATCCTGTTGACAAAATTATAATCGTCCACTTTGCTCAGATTTGGATTGACATATCTTCCCACCCAGCGCTGTTCCAGCATGAACCGGTGCGACAAGGCTACTCTTCCAATCGGATTGCTGATCGTGACCATTTGGTAAGTCCTATGTTCCGGGAAAAGTTTGGCAGAGGCTTGAATAGGGATTTTTCCGTAGGAATAGGTGTCTGCAAAAGCATAGCCCAGCCTAAAAACCACCTGTTTATGGACCGCATAATTCACCCCTACCCTGTACAGATTCTGTTGAGGATCTGGAAAAAATCCTTCTCTCCTCCATTGAAATTCGCCATGCAGGCTCCATTTATCATCCAACTTGTAATTGGCAAAGAAAGCATACCAGCCGACTGGATTGTAATCATGCAAGCGGTTGTTTTGCGCCTGTACAGACAAACCCATGAAGAAAAGGGCCAACAAAATGATAAAGGAATTGATTTTCACGATTTTCATAGGTTTAAAATAGGTCAGCGGATTACCCGCTTTGGGATTGATTGATGTGATAGCGCGATCCAAATTGTTTTACGCTGCCAATTGGCTATTGAAATTGGCTTGATTGCAGGACCACTGCACCGGCATTTTCCATTTCTTCAATTGCCAAATCGAAATCTCCTTCCCGGATATTCACCGCCTTGGTCGCATCCACAATAAGCTGCATTTTAAAACCTTCAGCCAGCCCGTCCAATACCGTGAACTTGACACAATAGTCCGTTGCCAAGCCACAGACGCTTATTTCATTGATTCTGTTTTTTTTCAAGAAGCTGCTCAATCCCGTATCACCTGCTTTATTGTTGTCAAAAAAGCCGCTGTAACTGTCCACACTCTGGTCGGTTCCTTTTTGGAATACAGCCTTCCATTTGTCCCTATTCAAATCGGGATGAAAATCCGCACCTTGGCTTCCCTGCACACAGTGTTCGGGCCATAGAATCTGGTTGATTCCCCTGAGATCAATGAATTCACCTACAGATTTCATTGGATGATTGGAAGCAAAACTACCATGATCGGCGGGATGCCAGTCTTGGGTAGCGACGATAAAGTCGAATTTCTCCTGGATTTCATTGATGATCGAAACGATTTCATCACCACCAGACACCGCCAATGCTCCTCCTGGAATGAAATCATTTTGGACATCTACAATTAGCAATGCTTTCATAGTTTGGGTTTTCTTGGTTTCTATAGGTACTGTTTTTAACGAGGAAGAGTTTTGAATAATCTCAAAACAATTCCTTCATCAAGCTTCATTGTTGGTCTGGCAATTCTTCCGAACCCCCTCACTACTTCCTTTCTCAAATTTGATTGAGCTGCGCAATGATCAAGGGCGCTATCGTTTCTACCTGCAAATCCGGATTGGTAGAAAAATGGCTGTTTGGATGGGAGTTGGTCGCCACTACTTTCTCGATCAAGCCAGAACCCATGATTTTCTCCAGGGCATCGTTGCTGAACAAACCATGGGTAGTGATGGTGAAGATTTTGTTGGCTCCAGCTTGTTTGTAGGCTCTGGCTGCATTGATCAGGGAACCACCTGTTCTGACCATGTCATCGTAAATCACCACATCTTTGCCTTCTACGTCTGCACTGATGCTGGTTACTTCGGTTTTGTCACCCGAAAGCCTTCTTTTGAAGACAAAAGCTGCATTTACGCCCATATCATTGGCCAATGATTCGACCCATTTAGCCCTTCCTGCATCAGTACAGGCCATGACAAAACCGTCGGTGGCCAACTCCTTGGCGATTTTGGTGATGATTGGTTTGCAATACACATGGCTGATCAATGCCTGCCCTTCAAAGTAATGTGGAATTCCTTCCGAATGCAGGTCAAAAAATATGAAATGGTTGCCCAAGCTGGTTCTCGGAAGGGATGAAAATATCACTGCCCTGGATTTTGCGGTGACCACC